>CAZVFF010000040.1:0-13039 GCA_964626395.1 uncultured Iamiaceae bacterium
CCAGGTGCGGGACGTGGGACACGACCGCCACCAGACGGTCGTGGTCGTGGGCATCGAGGGTCAGCACCTCGGGTCCGAGTGAGGTGACGATCTCGCGCACCGTGGCGTACGCGTCGTCGGCGGTGTCCGGCCCCGGGCACAGTGCCCAGACCGCACCCTCGAACAGTCCTGCGTGGGCCCCTTCCGGGCCGAGACGTTCGGATCCGGCCATCGGGTGGCCGCCGACGAACCGGGGGTCGTCGATGTCATCGACGATGGCGCCCTTGACCCCGCCGACGTCGGTCACGAACGCGTCCGGGCACCGTCCGAGCAGTTGACGGACCACGGCGACCACGGTGTCGACCGGGGTCGCCACCACCACGAACCGGCTCGCCGGATCCACCCCGGTCGTTTCGCACGCGCCGACCGCGACGGCCCGGTCGAGGACGTCCGGGTCGGTGTCCACGCCGCTGACCCGCCAACCCAGGTCCCGTAACGCCAGACCGATCGAAGCCCCGATCAGGCCCGTGCCCACGATCGTCGCCCGAGGTCGGAGGTCTCCGGTCACGAGCGCAGATCGTCCCGCAGCGACGCCGCGTCGCGCAGGTAGACGTGGCGCATCTCGTCGCGTGCCCGGTCGGTCTGCAGGTGGATCATCACACGGACACACCTGGGTGTGGCGTCGTCGATGTCCAGTTCCCGAGCACAGATCAACGGCACACCGTGGAGGCCGAAGACCCGTGCCGACGCCGCCGGGAAGCGGGCGTGCAGGTCGTCGGTCGCGGTGAACAGCACGCTGATCAGGTCGTCGGCGACCAGCCCGTTGCGGTCGAACAGTTCGCCGAGCAGTTCGGCGACCGCCTCGTCCATGGCGTCGGCGGTGTCCTCGTCGACGGTCGTGGCGCCACGCAAGGCCCTGATGTGTCCGGTCACGATGGCCGAGCCTATCGACCGGCCGTCGCGCGTTCGATGGCGCGGAGTTCGTCGGGTTCGAGGCTGCGCCACTCCCCCGGGGCCAGGTCCGGGTCGGCCAACGGACCGATGCGGGTGCGGACCAGACGGGTGACCCGGCCGCCGACGGCGGCGACCATGCGTCGGACCTGACGGTTGCGACCCTCGTGGATCACGATCCGCAGCAGCCCCGGCGCCGGGGTGGACACCCGGGCGGGTGCGGTGCGACCGTCCTCCAGGTCGACACCCTCACGCAACCGTCGCAGTGCACCCCGGCCGATGTCACCGGTGTGGGACACCAGGTACTCCTTGGGCACCTCGAAGGAGGGGTGCGTCAAGCGATGGGTCAACGCACCGTTGTTGGTGAGCAGCAGGAGTCCCTCGGAGTCCATGTCCAGGCGACCGACCGGGTACACGCGGGGTTCGGCGGGTACCAGCGCGACCACGGTGGGACGCCCCCGCGGATCCGACGCGGTGCTGAGGACCCCGGCCGGTTTGTTCACCAGGTAGTGGACCAGACCGGGCGCGACCGACAACGGGACGCCGTCGAACTCGATGTGTGCGGTGGCCGGGTCGACCCGGCGGCCCAGCCGCGCGACCTCACCGTCGACGGTCACCCGGCCCTCGGCGATCCACTCCTCGCACCGACGCCGGCTCGCGACACCGGCCGCGGCCATCACCTTCTGCAGCCGTTCACCCTCGGGTGGCGACTCACCCACCGTCGTCGGTCTCGTCGGGTGCCCGATCCGGTTCATCGGGTGCACGCAACCCGATCTCGAGGGCCTCCACGATGTCGGCGTCGGGGATGAACCCGGCCAGCGGCGGGAGTTCGTCGAGGGTGTCGACCCCGAGCTTGGACAGGAACAGTTTCGTGGTGCCGTACAACACGGCGTGCCCGGGCCCGGGGTCCCGGGCGACTTCGGCGATGTACCCACGACGCTCCAGGGTGCGTACCACGCCGTCGACGTTCACGCCCCGGATCGCCGCGACCTGGGCACGCGACACCGGCTGTTTGTACGCGACGATCGCGAGCGTCTCCAGGGCCGCCGCCGACAACCGTGCCGATCGGCCGTGCAGGACGAACCGTTCGATGTACTCGGACTGGTCCGGGTGGCTCCGGTACTGGTAGCCCCCGGCGACACGGACCAGCTCGAAACCGCGTCGTTCGGCGGTGTATCCGGCGGCGAGGTCGGCGCAGATCCCCTCGACCCGGTCGACGGGGATCTCGAGCAGCTGGGCGAGCAGGCGCGGCTCGACGGGCTCCTCGGCGACCATCACCAACGCCTCCACCGCCCGCCGGGCCTCGTCGGTGTCCACCGCGAACGTCTCAGCCGTCGTAGGCGTCGACCAGCAGGTCCGACGCGTCGAACGAGGCGTGCCAGCTCAACGGATCGTGGTCGCGGCCGTCACCGCACCAGGTGATCCGGATGTCGCCGAACAGTTCGGTCTGGTCCAGGTCGACCCGGGCCTCCTTGAACAGCTCCAGGATCGCCAGGAAACGTACGACGATCTCCAGCCGGTCGGTCGTCGACGCGGTGAGCTGCCGGAAGCTGATGTTCCCGGCCCGTCGCACCCGGTCGGCGATCTCCACGACCGCCTCGGCGACGCTGACCCGGATCGGCGCCACGTGGTCCAGGTCGATCGTCGGGACCGGTTTCGGCGTGAGCGCCCGGACGAGCGCGTCGCGCAACTTGTCGGGGGTGACCCCGATCATCGGGTCGGGTGCCAGGTCGAGGTACCGGTCCTCGACCCCGCGCACCCGCGGCGCGGTCCGCTCGGCTTCGCTGGCCATGGTGGCGAGCGCGCGGGCGGCGTCCTTGAACGTCTTGCATTCCACGAGGCGGGCCAGCAACAGGTCCCGTTCGGACCACGCGGCCAGTTCCTCGTCGAGGGTCAGGTCGCCGTCGTCGGGCAACAGGCGTCGGGCCTTGAGCTGCACCAGGGTCGCCGCGATCAGCAGGAACTCGGTCGTCAGTTCCAGGTCGGGTTCCTCCAGGGCCTCCACGTGCGCGAGGAACCCGTCGACGATCCGGGCCATCGAGATCTCGTACAGGTCGACCTCTTCACGCAGGATGAGGTGCAACAGCACGTCGAAGGGACCTTCGAAGACCTCGGTTGTCACGTCATAGGCCACGGGACGATCCTAGCGCCCCCAAGTTCCAACATTGTGATTTGCCGGTCCGCCACCCCCGGCAGCGTACGCTCGGGCGTCATGACCCGTGTCTTCTCCGGTATGCAACCCAGCGGCGATCCGCACCTCGGCAACCTGCTCGGGGCGATCGACCTGTGGGTGACCGAAGCCGCCGGATCCGATTCGGAGAGCTACTTCTGCGTGGTCGATCTGCACTCGATCACCCTGCCCCAGGATCCGGCGGATCTGCGCCGCCGCACGCTGGACCTGGCCGCCACGTTCCTCGCCATGGGCCTGGACCCCGAGGTCTCGACCCTGTTCCTGCAGTCGCGGGTGTCCGCACACCGGGAGTTGTCGTGGTTGCTCGAATGCACGGTCGCCTACGGCGAACTGCAACGGATGACCCAGTTCAAGGACAAGTCCTCCCGGGGTGAGTTCGTCTCGGCGGGCCTGTTCACGTACCCGGCGCTCATGGCGGCCGACATCCTGTTGTACGACATCGACGAGGTGCCCGTGGGCGACGACCAGCGTCAGCATCTGGAGTTGACCCGCGACGTCGCCGAACGTTTCAACCACCGTTACGGCGACACGTTCGTCGTCCCCGAAGCCGTCTACCGCACCTCGGGTGCGCGCATCATGGACCTGCAACACCCGGATCGCAAGATGTCCAAGTCGCTCGACTCCCCCGGCGGGACGATCCTGCTGTCCGACGACGACGACACGGTCGTCCGGAAGATCAAACGGGCGGTGACCGACAACGACGCCGAGGTGCGCTTCGACCCGGAGGCCAAACCGGGTGTGTCGAACCTGTTGTCGATCCTGGCGGCCTCCAGCGGCAGCGAACCCGCGACCCTGGCAACCGAGCACACCCGCTACGGGGACCTCAAGGGCGCGGTCGCCGAATCCGTCGTGGAGTTCCTGCGCCCGGTCCGGGAACGGCACGCCGAGCTGCTCGATGATCCCGCCCACATCGTCGACGTGCTCGAAAGGGGCGCCGATCGGGCCCGGGGCGTCGCGGCGGCCACACTGGCCCGCGCCGAGGCGGCGATGGGTTTCCTCCCCGCGAACCGCTCCTGAGCGCCGTTGCGCGCGATCGCGACCTACGATGTGGCCATGGCGACCCCGGAATTCCTCGTCGAGGCACGAACCACGCTCGAACAGATGCGCACCGAACTCGTGGCGCGCAACGAGGAGCTGTCGGTCACCGCGAACGACCCGCTCGCCTACGACGACAACTTCGCCGATTCGGCCCAGGTGACCGCCGAACTGAGCGAGAACCAGCTCGCCGTCGCGGCCAACAACGAACACATCGAGGACGTCGACCTCGCTCTGGCGCGCATCGACGCCGGTGAATACGGGGTCTGCGAAGAGTGCGGCGAGCCGATCCGCGAGGCACGCCTGGAAGCGTTACCCACCACGCGTTACTGCATCGAACACGCCTGAGGTCGGTTTGTCGGCCGGTCACCTGATCAAACGTTTCTTCGGTTCACTGCGACCCGGTGGTCCACGGGCCGCCGACACCGCCTGGGTCACCGAACACCTCGGACCCGACGAACTGCGTCTGTGGAACAGGATGTCGAACGCCGACCGGCGTCACGCGGTCGGCGTGGCCCGCCGGGTGGAAACGTCCCTCGGGGCCGACGCGACCGACCCGGTCCTGGCGGCGGCGTTGTTGCACGACGTCGGCAAGACCGTGTCACGGCTGGGCACCTACGGCCGGGTGGTGGCCACCCTGTCGGGCAAGGTCGCCGGGTACGACATGGCGGTGGCGTGGACCGAGACCCGCGGGTTCACCCGTCGGGTCGGGTTGTACCTGGAACACCCCCGTCTGGGCGGTGACATGCTCGAACTCGCGGGGTCGGATCCGCTGACCGTCGCGTGGGCACGCGAGCACCACCGACCCGAGGAGGACTGGACCGTACCGGTCGCCCTCGGTCGGGTCCTCGAAGCCGCCGACGACGACTGACCGCGAAGCCGTTCAACGCGTCGCCCGGGGATGCGCCGCCGCCCATGCGGCGAAGAGCCGTTCGGTGGACACCCGGGTGTAGATCTGGGTGGTCGAGACCGACACGTGGCCGAGCAGTTCCTGCACGCTGCGGATGTCGGCACCGTGGTCCAACAGGTGGGTGGCGCAACTGTGGCGCAGCACGTGCGGGGTGCACCGGTCCCCCAGCCCGGCGGCGTCCGCGTGCCGACGGACGATCCCCCAGAGCCCCTGTCGTGTCAGGCGACCACCCCGACGGTTCACGAACAGTGCGGCGTCGTCGTCCCGGGTCGGGCGGCGGGGCCGCAGGGCGCCGCGCACGTCGGGGTCCATCCAGGCCACCAGTGCGTCCTTGGCCATCCGCCCGATCGGAACGATACGTTGTCGCGAACCCTTGCCGGTGACCCGCAGCAACCGTTCGGCCAGGTCCACATCGGCGATCGACAACCCGGTCGTCTCCGAGATCCGCAGGCCGGCGCCGTACATCACCTCGAGGATCGCGCGGTCGCGAACCGCCGCCGGACCGTCGCCGGCGACCGCGGCGAACAGCGCCTCGATCTCGGCTTCGGTCAACGCCCGGGGCAGCCCGGCACCCACCGAGGGCACCTCGAGGTGTTCGGCCGGGTCGGTCGTCCGCACCCCCTCGTCGACGAGGAACCCGAACAACGATCGCACGGCCACCGCGCGACGTTTCCGGGTCGACGGTGCCGCACCGGCGGTGACCAGGTCACCCAGGTAGGCGACCAGGTCGTCCTCGGTCACCACGTCCAGGGTCCTCCCGCGCGGCCCGGCCCACCGCAGAAAATCCGACAGATCCCGCCGGTAGGCCTCCAGGGTGCTCGCCGCGCGGCCCTTCTCCACCCGGAGGTGACCGAGAAACTCGGTGACCTCGACCGGCAGCTCGAGCGGCTCGAGTACCGGTGGGCGTCCCCGACGTGGTGGGGACACCGGCCTCAGCGGCCCAGGTGCCGCAGGGTCAACGTCAACCCGATGATCGACGGTCCGTCGGTCAACTCGCCCGAGGCCACCAGGTCCATCACGTCGTCCAGCGGCACCCGGACGAGTTCCATCGCCTCTTCCTCGGGGCCCTCCAGGTCCGTTCCGACCTCGGTCAGTCCGGTCGCGAAGAACACGGTGGTGAGCTCGTCGGTGAAACCGGCGGAGTTGTGGAACGAACACAGTTCGACCCACTCGGCCGCGTCGTGGCCGGTCTCCTCGATCAGTTCCCGGCGCGCACCGTCCACGGCGGATTCGCCCTCGACGTCCCGTTTGCCGGCCGGGATCTCCAGGATGTTCCGATCGAGCGCCGCCCGGTACTGGCGTTCCAGGATGACGGTGTCGTCACGCTGGTCCAGTGCGACGATGGCGACGGCTCCGGGATGTTCGACGATTTCGCGGGTGACCGTCGTCCCGTCCGGGATCCGCACCGTGGCGCGCACGAGACGGATCATGAACCCCTCGTGCAGGGTCTCGTCACCCACCCGGGCGAAGCCCCCGGCGGTCACGACGCCGCCGCCGACGGGGTGTCCAGCTCGAACAGGTGCGGGCGGCGTCCCTCGGCCCGGGCGAGCGCGGCCCGGACGAACCCGTGGAACAACGGCGCGGGGCGGGTGGGTCGGCTCTTGAATTCGGGGTGCGCCTGGGTGCCGATCCAGAACGGATGGTCTTCCAGTTCGATGAACTCCACCAGCCGGTCGTCGGGTGAGGTGCCCGACGCGACCAGCCCGGCTTCCTCCAGACGAGGTCGGAGTTCCGGATTCACCTCGTAGCGGTGCCGGTGACGTTCGGCGACCTCGGTCGTACCGTAGATCGCGGCGACCCGCGAACCGGGGGTGAGGGTCGCGTCCCAGGAACCGAGCCGCATGGTCCCACCCAGGTCGGTGACGTCGCGCTGGTCGTCCATCAGGTCGATCACCGGATACGGGGTGTCCGTGTCGAACTCGGTCGAGTTCGCTCCGGTCATGCCGGCCACGTTGCGGGCGTGGTCGATCACCATCGCCTGCATCCCCAGGCACAATCCCAGACACGGCACGTCGTGCTCGCGGGCGTGGCGTGCGGCCGCGATCTTGCCCTCGACCCCACGGGAACCGAACCCCCCGGGCAGCACGATGCCGTCCAGATCACCGATGCGCCCCGATTCGAGTAGTTCGTCGACCTCCTCGGCGTCGATCCATTCCACTTCGATCGCGGCGCCGAACGAGAAACCGGCGTGGTTGAGCGCCTCGACCACCGACAGGTACGCGTCGACCAACGCCACGTACTTGCCGATGATCCCGATCCGCACCGGGCGGGTGGCCGAGCGCACGCGCTCGACCAGGGCCTCCCATTCGGTCAGGTCCGGCACGGTGTCGTCGAGCCGCAGGATCGAGCAGACGACGTCGTCGAACCCCTCGTCGTGCAACATGAGGGGGACCTCGTAGAGGGTGTCGGCGTCGGTCGCGTTGACCACGCCGGCGATCGGGACGTCACACAGCGAGGAGATCTTGCGTTTCAGACCCGGGGAGATCGGGTCTGCACTGCGGCACACGATCAGGTCCGGTTGGATCCCCCGGCTGCGCAGCTCGGTGACCGAATGCTGGGTCGGTTTGGTCTTCTGTTCCCCCGACGGCCCGATGTAGGTGATGAGCGTGACGTGCACGTAACAGACGTTGTCGCGGCCCACGTCCAGACGGAACTGCCGGATCGCCTCGAGGAACGGGAGGATCTCGATGTCGCCGACGGTTCCACCCACCTCGGTGATGACCACGTCGGTGTCGTCGGTCGCCAAGGCCGTGATCCGACGTTTGATCTCGTCGGTGATGTGCGGGATCACCTGGACGGTACGGCCCAGGTACTCGCCCCGACGTTCCGCGGCGAGCACGGTGGAGTAGATCGAGCCCGTCGTGGCGTTGGAATGACGGAACAGGTTCTCGTCGATGAACCGTTCGTAGTGACCCAGGTCCAGGTCGGTCTCCCCACCGTCGTCGGTGACGAACACCTCGCCGTGTTCCAGCGGGTTCATCGTGCCCGGGTCGACGTTGATGTAGGGATCCAGCTTCTGCATGGTCACGCGGACCCCCCTCGCCTTCAGGAGTCGCCCGAGCGACGCGCCGGTTATGCCCTTGCCCAGCCCGCTCGCCACGCCACCGGTCACGAAGATGTGTTTGGTCACGGGCTGCCAGTCTAGTGCCGGTTCACCGCTCCGGGTCGGATCCGGTCTCCGTCGGCGGTGGGACGTCGGGAACCACGGCACCGGCCAGGTTGCCGATCCCGTAGGTCCCGAAGCGTCCCTGCGCGGCTTCCACGAGCGCGAACACCAACGCCACGTCCCCCGGGTAGGAACCCAGGTCGTCGACCGTGGACACGTGACCCTCCACACCTTCCCGACCCAGCAGTGCACCCGGCAACGCATCGGTCGCCCGCGGGTCGGTCGGATCGGCGGGACCGGTGGCGAACACCTGTGCGACCGGGCCCTGGCGGACGATCGCGGCGACGAGCGGCACCACGAAGTTCGTGTCGACCGCCTCGGGTTCGGGTCCGGTCAGCACCACGTAGCGGTTCTCGCCGGCGTCGAGCGCCACCCGCAGCGAGTCGGATTCGTCGTCACCGTCCAGGGCGCGGTACTTCAGGAAACCCTCCTCGAGCAGGATGTCCAACGCGTCGGGTCCGTCATCGGCATCGGCCGGTTCGGCCTCGGGCGCCGTGGTCGACGTCGCCGTACCCGAGCCGGCGTCATCGTCGTCGCGGACCGTGGTCGACGGTGACACGACCGTCGTCGACGGCGTCGCGTCGGGATCGGCGACGGAGGTCGAGGTGGGTTCGCCCGCCTCCGCGGTGCTTCCCGACGGCGTCAGCCCCGCGTCGACGAGGACGCCGGCGACGCGTCGCGCCGCCGCCTGGTGGGGGTCGACCCCGGTGGGAACGTCCAGGAGCTCCCGGAGGCGATCGGCCTCGGTGCCGTCGGCCCCGAGGCGGTCGGTGACCGTGAGGACACCCGGAACGGCCGCTCCGGCGGCCGCCAGGACCGCCAGGGTCGCGTCGATCCGCTTCTTGTCGATCCCGTCGGTGACGATCACCAACACCGGGACATCGACGAGCTGGTCGCGGACGGTGTGCGCGAGCACACTGTCGTTCAGCGCCTCGTCGGTCTCCTCGGTGACCTCGACCCGTGCCGACAGTTCGTCGTTCAGTTGATCGTTGGTCCGGTGCACTGCGGCGCTGCGCGCCTCCGCGCGGCGGACGTTCGCCTTGAGTCCGTCGACCGTCGCCTTGGACACGACCGTCGTTCCCATCAGGATGCCGATCACCAACGCGAGGAAGACGGCGGTGAGACTGACGATGTGGTATCGGAAGTTGATCAACGGTGCTCCGTCCGGGGGTTCATCGCCACGACAACCACAGACTCCTGAAGAACAGGCGGACCGGTTCGCTCATGAGCCCCACGACGATCAGGGCCGTCAACGCGGACAGGATCAGGAGGACGATGTCCGAGGTGCGGACCGTGGAGTGGTAGAGGCGCGACACGCCCCGCGCGTCGACGAGCCGGGACCCGACCTTCATGCGCACGAGCACGGTCGATGCCATGCCGTTCCGGCCCTTGTCGAGGAAGTCGATCATCGAGGTGTGGGACCCGACCGCCACGATCAGTTCCGCACCGCGTTCGAAGGCCATGAGCATCGCGATGTCCTCACTGGTGCCGGCGGCCCGGAACACGACGTGGTCCAGGCCGAGCTCGTCGAGGCGTTCCGAACCCGGTGCACCGCCGTCGAGGTAGCCGTGCACCACCAGCGTCGCACCGCAACGCAGCGCCTTCTCCGAGACCGAATCGAAGTCGCCGATGATGATGTCGGGCACGGTGCCCGACTCCAACAGGGCGTCGGCGCCGCCGTCGACGCCGATCGTGACCGGATCGATGTCCCGCAGGTAGCCGGTGCGTCGCAACAGCGCCAGGTCCTCCTTGTAGTCGGCGCCGCGGACCACGATGAGCGCGTGACGGCCGGCGAAATCCACCGGGATCTCGGGCAGGTCGGGCTCGTCCAGCAGCAGGTGCTTCTCCTGGCGCAGGTACGCGATGGTGTTCTCCGCGAACCGTTCCAGTTCGGTGCCCATGGTCTTGCGCAGCAACTCGAGGCGTTCGGCCACCGAGTCCTCGGTCAGGGCGAGGCCGGTGGCGACCACCGCACCGCCGCAGCGGATCGTCCCCCCGTCGATCTCGATGGTCGTCCCTTCGGACACCCGGTCGAACAATTCCGCGTCGGCGCCGTCGATGAGTGGGATCCCGGCCCGGGTGATGACCAGCGGCCCCTGGTTCGGGTAGCGGCCGGTCATCGACACCGCGACGTTGACGACCGCGCCCACACCGCACGCCACCAGGGTCTCCGCCGCGACCAGGTCGATGTCGGCGTGGTCGATGATCGCGATGTCCCCCGGACGCAACCGTGCGGTCAGGTCCTTGGTGCGTCGATCGGGCCGGGCCACACCGGTGACCGTGCGCGCGGTCGTCGGTTCAGCCACCGTGGCCACCCCGCGCGGCGAGCAGTTCCCGGGCGTGGACGCGAGCCGACTCACTCGAAGGGCTTCCGCTCAACATGCGCGACAGTTCTACCACCCGGTCGTCGGCGGTGAGCCTGACCGCGCTGGTCGACGTGGTGCCACCGGCCACGGTCTTGACGACACCGATCTGGTGGTCGGCGGCCGCGGCGACCTGGGCGAGGTGGGTGACGACGAGCACCTGTCGGCCGATGCCGAGCCTGGCCAGTGCGTCCCCCACGGCGATCGCCGCGGAACCGCCGATTCCCGCGTCGACCTCGTCGAAGACGACCGTACCCTGGTCGGCGGCGGCGAGCAGGCGCAGGGAGAGCATCGCGCGAGCCAGTTCGCCGCCGGAGGCGATCCTGGCCAGGGGCATCGGCGGCGATCCCGGGTTGGCGCTGAACAGCATCTGCACGGCGTCGCCGGGGTCCGGATCGGGCACGTGCACCTCGAAACGGGCCGCGGGCATCGCCAGGCGACGCAACTCGTCCCGGACGCGGTCGGCGAAACCGTCCGCAGCGGACCGACGGGCGGCACCCACGACGTCCGCGGCGGCATCGACGGCGGCGACGGCGTCCTCGATCGCCACGCCGAGGACGGCGGCCCGTTCCTCGGCGTCCTCGAGCATGCCCAGGCGTTCGGCCAACCGGCCGTGCTCGTCGATCAGCCCGGCGACCGTCCCGTCGCCGTGGCGGCGCCGCAGCGTGGCGATCAACTGACGGCGCCGGGCGATCTCGGCCAGGCGTTCGGGGTCCTCGACGATCTGCTCCGCACGCTCCCGTAGTTCACTGACGGCGTCGTCGAGTTCGGCGGCGATGCCCTCGAGGCGTCGCAGCTGTTCGTCGAACGCGTCGGCCGCCCCGAGCGAACCGATCGCCTCGCCGAGTGCGTCCGATGCACCGTGTACCCCGGCGAGACGTTCCAGCGCCTCGGCGGCGCGTTCCCGGTGTGCGGCGACGTCGGCCAGCACGGCCTCCTCGGCGGACAGGCGCACGTCCTCGTCCGCGTCGGTGATCGCGGCCTCGGCGAGTTCGGCGAGCTGGAACGACAACAGGTCCATCTCGCGTTCCCGGGACGCCGCGTCCCCACCGAGTTCCGCCAGTTCGGCCCGGAGGGCCGCCAGGTGGGCACGCGCGCGATCGAGGGGTCCGGTATCGACACCGGCGTAGCGGTCCAGGGCGTCGCGTTGACCGGCGGTGTGCAGCAACGACTGTTGCGCGTGTTGGGCGTGCAGATCGACATGATCCCGGACGCGTTCACCCAGGGTCGTCACCGTGGCCATCCGGTCGTCCAGGTAGGCACGCGACCGGCCGTCGACGGGGACGACCCGCCGTGCGACGAACTCGTCGTCTCCGTCGACGAAACGTCCCTCGACGACCGCTTCGGTGGCTCCTTCGCGCACCATCGTCGTGTCGGCCCTGCCGCCGGCCAGCAGACCGATCGCGTCCACGATCAGGGTTTTGCCGGCTCCGGTCTCCCCGGTCACCACCGTGAGTCCGGGGCCGACGACCAGATCGAGTTCGGTGATGACACCCAGGTTCCGGACAGCGAGCTCGGTCAACACGATGCGCGCCCGTTCACCGGTCGTTGAGCCCGAACTTCGACTTGAGGACGTGGTGGAAGTCGCTGCCTTCGAAGCGGACCAACCGCGCCCGGTGGTCCGAACCGGTGCATTCCACCGCGTCGCCTTCCCCCAGATCGGCGATCCGCCGCCCGTCGGCGAGCAACATGCCCGGGCGCGGCCCCATCAGCTCCAGCCGGACGACGGTCTCGGGTCCGAGCACCAGAGCGCGGTCGAAGAGCATGTGGGGCGACACCGGGGTCAGGATCAGAGCGCGGTGTCCCGGCGCGACGATCGGCCCACGGGCACTGAAGGAGTAGGCCGTGGAGCCGGTCGGTGTCGACACGATCAACCCGTCGGCGGCGTAGGTGGTGAAGAACTCGCCGTCGATGAGCACCGCGACGCGCACGGTGTGACCCATCGGGGTCTTCTCGAGCACGATCTCGTTGAGGGCTTCTGATTCGACCGGACCGGTGGCACCCGATCCGGGATCGAAATCGACACGCACCCGCGCCATCATGCGTTCCTCGATCTGGTACCGCCCGGTGAAGAACCGCTCCAGCCCGTCGATGAGTTCGTCCGGTTCGATCGCACTGAGGTACCCGAGCTGGCCGACGTTCACCCCGAGGATCGGGACGTCGTCGCCGACGACCCGGGAGACCGTCCGCAACATCGTGCCGTCGCCGCCGAAGCAGACGGCGAGCTCGAGCCCCCGGGGGAAGTCGGCGTCGTCGCAGCCGAGTTCATCGAGACCGAAGCGTTCCGCTTCGGATCGGACCATACGAACCCGGTGACCGTGCGCGGTCGCCCATTCCACGGTGCGGTGGGTCAGGCGGGCCGCGAGCGGCCGTTCGGGGTGCGCGACGATGCCGATGGAACTCATCGACTCGCCTCGAGCACCGCCGCCGACACCATGGATGCG
>CAZVFF010000041.1:0-12999 GCA_964626395.1 uncultured Iamiaceae bacterium
CAGGGGGCGAGGAGGCGATCGAACGCCTCCGCCGTTTCGCTGACGGGATGGATCTGCTGCGCCGTAGGCAAGCTTTCGTCGCTGGTACGCGGCCGGGTTGGCTTGCTCAACCGAACGCGGCGAACCCGTCGCCGTACTTCGATGCAACGCTCGCGGAGGCGCCTCATCGACTCGACCAGATGTCGGATTTGGGATGGCCTACGTCACGACTAGAGGCAAGTCTCAGCCGCTTCAGCGCATCTCCGTCGAAGTCGACCTGGAAACCTTTTGTGACTGAGCTCGCACAGGCGGAACGAGACCTTGTCGCTCGTGATCCGTGTCCGTCCGTTCGCGTCGGCGACAAGTAGAGCGCTCTACGACGGGCTGGATTCTGCGGTCCCGGCGGACGACAGGCTGGACGGAGCGGCAGGTCACGACACCGGTCGCCACCACACGCACACCGGCCGGGACCTTGCCAAGGTGAGGGTCGCGGGTTCGAATCCCGTCGTCCGCTCCACGCGGAAACCCCCGGAATCCTACAGGATCCGGGGGTTTCGTCGTTTCCGGGATCTGCTCGACTTCAGTAGCTGAGAACGACCGCCGCCTCGGGGGCGAGCACCTGGAATGTGACCGACTCCCGCAGTTCCAGGGTGACGGTATCGGCGTCGTGGCCGACGTAGCCGATCGAGATGTCCTCGCCGAGGGTCAGCTCGAAGTCCCCGCCGCGTTCGCTCATGACGATCGCGCCGTCGACGCTGGGTGCCCACACGACCGGACCACCGAGGATCATGCTCAGGTGGTTCAGGATCGGATAGCCGCCCTTGTCGGTGGATTCGATCACCCCCGCGTAGCAACGTGGTCCGAGTGCGAGAGCGTACGGGCCCCCCACACCGGCGTCCTTGAGCACCGAGATCGCCTTCGCGACGTGATTGGGATAGTGATCGAAGTCCTCGGTCAGCTGGATGATCCCGTGGGGCGTGTCGTCCTTCATGCCCCGCATGTCGCCGAAACCGCGGAACACCGTCGTGTCCTCGGCCCGCGCGAACTCGCGTGCGGCGTCGACGACCGGGTCGAGGTTCGCGTCGAGCGCCCCGCGGTCGATCGCTTCGAGTTCACGTCGGGACAGGGTGAACGGACGCCGGAATTCGACGAGCGGCTGCGCGGTACGGACCTGGGCGACCACACCGTCGCCCGGCGGGTCGGCGGCGTCCTCGCGTCGACCGAGGCTGATCGCTGCCGCGTCCAGACCGATCGGGCCGACGACGTCGACGAGCTTGCGGGCCGCGAGGAAGTGTTTCAACGCGCGCGTCGCCTCCTCGTCGATTTCCGACCAGCCGGCATCGGAGACGGGGGCGAGTGAGCGGAGGAGATGGTTCACGATGCGGTGCTCCTAGTCGGGAAGGGGGCGGCTGGTGGGCAGGTCGTCACGGCGGAGGCTGCCGATACCGAGACTGGAATCGGTCGGGGTCGGTGCGTCCCCACCGTCGTCACCGGAGCGGCCCATGGCCTCGTCCTCGAGGTCCACGATCGACCCTTCGGTGAACAGGTAGGTGCGGAGCTCCTCGTCGAGGGCCGGGTCCCGGCGCCGCAACCATTCCAGGGTCATCGCCGCGTGCTCCTTCTCCTCGTCCCGGTTGTGGGCGAGGATCGCGGCCAACTCCGCGTCGTCGGTCGCGTCGACGCGCTGGTCGTACCAGTCGACCGCTTCGAACTCCTCCATGAGCGACACGACCGCACGGTGATGGTCGAGGGTCCGCTCGGTGAGCCGGTCGATCGGTTCGTGAAAGCCTTCACTGGTCATGCACAGCTCCCGTCGTTCTCGGTCGGGTGTCCGAGCCTATCGGCCGTCCGGGCCCGGTTCCGACGGTCCGGTCAGGGTACCGACACCAGACGCAGGGTGTCGCTGATCGGCTCGGACACGTCGGGTGCGCCGACCAGTACCGCTGCGAGGTCGCCGGAATGCACGTGTCCCTGTTCGCGGGCGGCGGCGACGGCTGCCGCGACGGTGCGGTCCGTGGTCGGTTCCTCGGGCACGACCATGGGCTGCACACCCCAGGAGACCGAGAGGCGTCGCGCGATCCGGTCCGACGGTGTCGCCGCCAGAACCGGTACATCGGGCCGGAAACGGGTGATCGCCCGTGCGGTGGCTCCGCTCGAGGTGCACGCGATGATCGCGGTCACCCCGGCGTCGATCGCGGCGCGCCATGCAGCACCCGACAGGGCACCGGTGATCCGTCGGGCCACCGGACGGTCGCTGACGAGCGCGGCTTCCTCGTCGAGCATCCGACCGCCCCAGCCGTAGCCGTCGAACGCGGCATCCGCGTGTCCGGCGATGCGGTCCATCGTCGCGACCACCCGTACCGGATCGTGCCCGATGGCGGTTTCACCGGACAGCATCACCGAGCTCGTGCCGTCGAGGACGGCGGTGGCCACGTCGGCGACCTCGGCGCGGGTCGGTACCGGCGCGTGGACCATCGATTCCAGCATCTGTGTCGCGGTGATCACCGGCAGCCCGCCCATGACCCCGGTGCGGATGATCCGCTTCTGGATCATGGGCACCTCCTCGAACGCGCAACGGATCGCCAGGTCACCGCGGGCGACCATGATCCCGTCGGCCGTCGCGACGATCGCCTCCAGATCGGCGACCGCTTCGGCGGTCTCGATCTTGGCGACCATCGCCGGACCGTCGGGACCGGTGACCGAACGGGCACGGTCCACGTCGGCTGCGGACGTCACGAACGACACCGCCACCAGATCGACCGGTGCTCCAGCGAGCGCCTGCAACGCTTCGAGATCCTCGTCGGTCGGTGACACCAGGTCGAGACGATCGGTGGGGATGTTCACACCGGGCCGGCCCCGGGTCCCCCCGCCGCTGATCACCGTGACACGTGCACCGTCGGCGTCGGTGTCCTCGACGACCATCTCGATCTCGCCGTCACCCAGGACCACCCGGTCACCGACCCGGAGTGCCGATGTGGCGTCGGGGTGGTCGATCGCGACGCGCGACGCCGTGCTCGTGTCGTCGTGTGAAGCGGTTTCCAGCCGTATCGACGAACCGTCGGCGATCCGGACCTCGGCGCGGCCGAAGTCGGCGGCTCGCACTTTGGGGCCCGGCAGATCCACCAGGATCCCGACGGCCCGGCCCGACGCCCGGGCGACCGTCGCGATCCGTTCGATGAGGGTGACCGCCTCGTCGGTGGAACGGTGCGACAACGACACCCGCGCCACGTCCATGCCGGCGCCGATCAGCCGGGCGAGGGTCCCGGCGTCCTCGGATGCGGGGCCGATCGTGGCGACGATCTTGGTGCGTCGGGTCATGGGCCGCACCGTAGCGGCGCCGTGGGGCTAGGGTGTCGATCGACAATTTCTGGTCCGTCGAGGAATCGGGGGAAGTCCGGTGCGAATCCGGCGCTGACCCGCAACCGTGAGCAGGGGATCCGTCCCCCGCGAGCCGGGAAACCCGCACTCGAGACGAACCTTCCAACCCGTCGAGGTCTACGGGGTGGAGGGACCCTCACCGGGTCGTCCCCACCCTGCGGTCACGACATGATCCGAGGAGATCAGATGTCCCCAGCCAACCGGATGCGAACCATCACCGCATCCCTCGTCGTCGCGCTCACCCTCGTGGCGGGCGTCGGCGTCACCGGTGCGGCCCCGAACGAAGGGTCCGTCCGAGATGCCGCGATCGCGTGGCTCGCCCCGCAGGTCACCGCCGAAGGCGCGCTGATCAGCCCCTACACCGACGCCCCCGACCCGGGCATGACCGCCCAGGCCGCGCTCGCACTGGCCGGTGCCGGAGCCGAAACCGACACCGTCGACGCCATGATCGGCTACCTCGCCGACAACGTCGAGGAGTACGTCACCGGGGGTGGGGCCGTCGACAACCCGGGTGCGCTGGCCTGGTTGATCCTCGATGCGGTCGCAACCGATTCCGACCCGACCGACTTCGGCGGGGTCGACCTCGAAGCGCGTCTGGTCGCGACCCGTCAGGCCGACGGGCTGTTCGGCGCGGGGGACGCCACCTACGACGGCGCGTTCCGCCAGGGTCTGTCGCTGATCGCGCTGGCCGCACTCGGCGAGCACGACCCCGACGGCATCGCGTGGCTGCTGGACCAGCAGTGCGCCGACGGCGGGTTCGTCGCCCTGCGCAGCGACACCTCGGTGCCGTGCCCGGCGGTGGACCCCTCCACCTTCTCGGGGCCGGACACGAACTCGACCGCGTTCGCGGCGATGGCCCTCGCTCTGAACGGCGAACAGGACGCAGCCGCCGCGGCGATGGACTGGTTGGACGGCGTGCGCACCTCGGGTGGGGGCTTCACCTACCTGGGCGACGCGGACGGTGAGCAGGACGCCAATTCCACCGGTGTGGTGATGCTCGCGTTCCGGACCGTGCAGGGTGCCACCGACGCCGGTTCGCTCGATGCGCTCGCTTCGCTGCAGGTACCGGCCACCGGCGGTCCGCTGGACCGCGGCGGCATCGCCTTCCAGGCCGGTGACCCGTTGTTCCCGGACCTGATGGCCACGACCCAGGCGTTGCTGGGCCTGGCAGGCCAGGGACTGCCCTTCACCCCGGTCGAACCGGCGGACGAGATCCCCGCGGGCGACAGCGTGCCCGCACCCGGGCGTGATGACCACGCCCCCGCGGGTGGTGCGGCACCGGCGACCCCCGTCGCGGCCACGCCGGCCTACACCGGCGGAGCAACGCCGGTCCGCGGCGTGTCCCGACTCCCCCGGGACGGCCCTTCGCCGGTCCTGCGGGCCCGGGGGGTGCTCGTCGCGGTCTCCGCCGTGGTGGGCATCCCCGGGACGGCCCGGTCGGTGGGGGCCGCGGCGTGTGCCGAGGTGCCCGGTGACCACATCGCCGTGGTGATCGACTTCGGCGATGCACCGGGCGCACCGTCGGGGGTGTGGGCACGGTGTGTGCCACGGAGTGCGTCGATGCGCAACGGTCTGCAGGTGCTGCGTGCGGCCACGGACGGCATCGGTCAGGACGCGAGTACGAAGATCTGCCAGATCAGCGGGATCCCGGCGACCTGGGACGCGGTCAACTGCTCGGCCCCGCGTGACGGCAAGGTGTCCTACTGGGCCTACTTCCGGGGGACCTCGGCGGGTTGGACGTATTCCGGCGTGGGTGCGGCGGGGGTCGCGGCCGACCCGAACATCGTCGAGGGTTGGCGGTTCGTGACACTTCCGGTGTCCCGGAGCACCGCGTCGGCGCCGCCGCCCCGGAACCTCCCCGGTGGGGCGTCGTACCGGTGGCGGACGGTGTGCCCGGCCGCACCACCACCGTCATCCCACCCGGGGGTGACGACGCCGCGGTCCCAGGCACCGGTCGTGCCCGGCGGCGACCGCTCACCGGACCGGGGGAGTGGACCGGGCAGTGGTGGCGGCGGTGGTTCGGCCACGGGCGTACCGCACGCGGACGAACCCCCCGGCGGGAAGGGCACCTCGACGGATCCCGGGCCGTCGACGTCACCGGACCGGACGACCACGACGTCCGTGGCGACGAGCACGACGTCCACGACGATTCCCGAACTCGAGGGAACCGCCGGATTGCGATCATCGGAAACCGCTCGCCGGCTCAGTGACGCCGAGGTCGCCGAAGCCGCCCGCGAGGCTTCGGACGAGGGACGCACCGTCGGCGCGATCGTCGCGGTCGGTGGCGGCTCCGCTGCTGTCGTGGTCGCGCTCGGACTGGTGACCCGAAGGTCCCGGCGGCGACGCGCCGACGACGAGGACCCGGGTTAGACGCCCCGGCCACCGCGGACACTGAGCGCCCGCACGATCAACCCGCGTCGTCGGACTCGTCGTCGGCCGATGATGTCGGGGGTTCGAGGTCCTTACGCGGCGCCCACGGGCTCCGGTCGGCGGTCCCGGGGCTGGTTCTGGTCCGGGAGAGTTCCCGGTGCGCAGCCAACAGCGAACCGAGGGATTCGCCTCGGGGGGCCGTGTCCTCCGGTTCGTCCCCGGTCGGGTCCGTCACGGGCCCCGGGGTCGTCCCGTCCGTCGATCCGGCATCGGCCGTGTCGACGATCGGATCCGCCGACGGCTCCGACGCCACATCGGCGGCCGGCGCGGGTTCGTCTTCGGCCCGGGGAGAGGCGAATTTCGTGTCGTCGCGGGTCACGAGCAGGCTGTTCGGCACCGAGACCGTGGCCCGGGTGCCCGAACCGGTCGATGCCACCTCGACGGTGATGCCCAGCGTCGTCGCCAGGTGACCGGCGACGTAGTGGCCCATGTAGCGCGAAGGCGCCACGGTGAACGATTCCCCTCCCGACAGGCGACGGTTGGCGGTGTCGACCTGTTCGGCGTCCATGCCGATCCCGTGGTCGACCACCGTGATGTCGTAGCCCCTGTCGGACCGTCGGCCGGTCACCTCCACGTAGGTGTCCGGGGGCGAGAAGTTCAATCCGTTCTCGATCAGTTCGGCCAGGATGTGCGCGAGGTCCGACGCGACGCTCATGGGCAGGCGAGCGTGGTCGACGTCGCCGATGTCGACCCGGGTGTACTCGTCGACCTCGCCGAGCGCGGTGCGCATCGCGTCGAGCACCGGTGCGGGTTCGCCGCGACGTTGACGGCGGGTGACCCCTGCGAGCACGACGAGCGATTCGGCGTTGCGGCGGATCCGGGTGGCCAGGTGGTCCAGGCGGAACAGGTCGGCGAGCACGTTCGGGTCGTCCTCGGCGTCTTCGAGTTCGGTGATGAAGTCCAGTTGGCGGGCCACCAGGCCCTGGACGCGTCGGCCCAGGTTCAGGAACGTGTCGGCGAAGTTCCGCCGCTGGGCGGCCTGGTCGACCGCGAGGTCCAGCGCGCGTTGTTGGACGACGTTGATCGACGCGGCCACGTCGGCGACCTCATCGTGGCTGGACACCGTGATCGGTTCGAGTTCCGGGATCTCGATGTCCTGGCCGAGTGGTGTGGACAGGACGGCCCCGACGGCGGCCGGCAGACGATTGGTGGCCATGTCCTCGGCCTGGGCGGCGACCGACATGAGCGGTTTGCCGATCGAACGGGAGATCAACAACGCCAACCCGAGAGACAGGAGCGTGGACAGGATGAACACGAGCACGTAGATGTTCCGTGTGGTCTCCGCGTCGGAGATCAGCTGATCGCCGCGTTGTTGCAACGAGCTTCGCGCCGCCTGCCAGGCGTCGGTCCCGTTCGGTTCGCTGGTGTCGGCCGCGTTCGCGATCGTCGCCCGGACGGGCGCGATCGGGTCGTCGGTGTCCGGGTTCTCCGGGTCGATCACCTCGCCGGTCTCGATGAACCCCTCGACCGTGGTGTTGAAGTTCTCCATCGACGGACGTTCGTAGAAACCGGCCATCTCCTTCTGAGCAGCCGGGTCCGCAGCGAGGTCGCCGGTCGCCACTCGACGGGAGTCCTGGAACTGCGAGTACCGGTCCTGCATCTGCAGCCGGTCGTCCAATCCGACCTCACCGAGGAAGCTCGTCGCGGCGGTGCGCGACATCAGCGACAGCAGGTCGGACGAACGGGTCTGCGCGGCGATCGCGTCCGCGCGACGGCGCAGTTCGGTGTCGTCGATGCGGGCGACCGCGCCGGTGTTCGCGGTGTGGAACGCCGCGATCAGCTCGGTGAAATCGTCGTAGAGGACCTCGTTCGCCTCCATGTCCTCCGCATTCGCCGTTCGGTTCTCCTCGGGGACGGCGTCGATCCGCTCGCGGAGCTGGTCGAGGTTCTCGCGTGCGGTGTCGAAGGTCTCCTGGTAGAGCGCCTGCACCGCCGGGCCACCGGCGCGCAACGAATCTTCGAACTCGGCCTGTGCGGCGTCGGTCAATTCGCGGGCCTGGCCCATGCTGTCCACCCGGGCCAGTTCGACGACGTCCTGGAAACCCAGGACGGTGAGCGCGCTCATGTTGCGTTCGTCGAGGAGTGCGGTGATGTAGGTGGTGGGCCCACCGGCGGCCATCGCGAGGGTGACCTCGTCCTTGGTGCGGTTGAGGTCCCCTTGGGCGTCCGCGGCCTGGAATCCGCTGATGAGGGCGACGAACAGCACCGGGACGGCGAGCCCGACCAACAGCTTGGTCCGGATCGACGTGCGGCGGGGGGAATCACCGGTCGGCGTCATCGTCGCCTCCTTCCTCGACCTCGCCGGTGGCGGCAGCGGCGGGGATCGACTCCTCCGATGGCGTGTCCCCGCCCGGTGGCGGATCCCCCTCGGGGATCGGGTCCTTCACGAGCAATCCCGGCGGGACGATCACGGTGGCGACCGTGCCCGACGGGTTCGAGGCCAACGACACCGTGATCCCCAGACCCGTCGCCAGGTGACCGGCCACGAAGTGGCCCATGTAGCGGGAAGGTGCCACGGTGAACGATTCGTTGCCCGACAGGCGACGGTTGGCGGTGTCGACCTGTTCGGCGTCCATGCCGATCCCGTGGTCGACCACCGTGATGTCGTAGCCCCTGTCGGACCGTCGGCCGGTCACCTCCACGTAGGTGTCCGGGGGCGAGAAGTTCAATCCGTTCTCGATCAGTTCGGCCAGGATGTGCGCGAGGTCCGACGCGACGCTCATGGGCAGGCGAGCGTGGTCGACGTCGCCGATGTCGACCCGGGTGTACTCGTCGACCTCGCCGAGCGCGGTGCGCATCGCGTCGAGCACCGGTGCGGGTTCGCCGCGACGTTGACGGCGGGTGACCCCTGCGAGCACGACGAGCGATTCGGCGTTGCGGCGGATCCGGGTGGCCAGGTGGTCCAGGCGGAACAGGTCGGCGAGCACGTTCGGGTCGTCCTCGGCGTCTTCGAGTTCGGTGATGAAGTCCAGTTGGCGGGCCACCAGGCCCTGGACGCGTCGGCCCAGGTTCAGGAACGTGTCGGCGAAGTTCCTGCGCTGGGCGGCCTGTTCCACGGCGAGGTCGAGGACCCGTTGTTGGACCACGTTGATCGAACCGGCCACGTCGGCGACCTCGTCCCGGCTGGACACCGTGATCGGTTCCAGTTCGGGTTCGACGATGTTCTGTCCGACCGGGGTGTTCAGAACCGAACCGACCGCGGCGGGCAGCCGTTCACGGGCCATGGTGTCCGCCTGGGCGGAGATCGACAGCAACGGACGGGCGATCGACCTCGCGATCAGGATCGCCACGACGATCGACGACAGGGTCGCGAGCAGGAACAACAGCACTGCGACGTTGCGGCTGTTGCGCGCGTCGTCGACCAGTTCGTCCCCCCGTTGTTGCACCGAGTCGCGTGCCGCGGTCCACGCCTCGCCGTCGTTGGGATGGGTGGTCGGATCGGCCGGGATCGCGATGTACTTCGACAGGTCACCGGCGCCGACCGGGTGGTCGTGGGCGACGTGTTCGTGGAGTCTGAGGAAGATCTGCGTGCTGTCACGGTCGTAATAGGCGTCGACGACCTCCGCCGCGTCGGGGTCGGAGGCGACGCCCGCACGGGCACGCTGCTCGGCGAGGCGGTAGTCGGTGAGCAGCTCCTGCATCTCGGGAAGATCGGCGTCGGCGACGCCGAGCGCGGGCAGCGCGGCTGCGCGGAGCATCAGCGACGTGAGGTTTCCGGTGCGGGTCTGGGCGGCGATCGAGTTCGCCCGGTTGTGCAGCTCCGCGTCGTCGAGGTCGGCGATCGCCGCTTCGTTCGCGGTGATCAGTTCGCCCAGGATCGCCGAGAAGGCGTCGTAGACCTCGACCGCGGCCGCACCGGCCTCGCGGTTCAAGCCGCGGTCGTCGACCGGGAATGCGTCGGCTTCGTCGCGGGCGACGTCCAGCCGGTCCTCGATCTCGTCGAGTACCGGCAGGTACGAGCCACGGACCCGGTCGGTGCTGTCGACCACCGAGGCCCGGAACGTGGACAGTGCGGCGTCGGTGAGCTTCCGCGCTTCGCCCACCTTCTCGGCGTCGTCGATGCCCTCGAACCGTGCGAGTTCGACGCCCCCCACGATGCCGAGCGCGTCGAGCGCGGTCAGGTTGCGTTCGTCGAGCAACGCGGTGGCCACGGTCGTGGGACCACCGGCCGCCAACGCCAGGCTGACCTCGTCCTCGGTGGAGTTCAGCGTGTTCTGGGCGTCGGTCGCCTGGACCGCGGTGATCCCGGCAACGACCAGCACCGGGACCGCCAGCGCCAACAGCAACTTCGAACGGATCGAGGTGAGCCCACGCCGTCGCCCGGGCGGGGCATCCTGGGTTTGTGACACATGGCCTCCTGGTCCGGTCCGAATGGACCGAATACTCCCCCGGCGGGCGTCGAAGACGGACCTATCCATCGGCCGCGCGGGCGTGGGTTTGAGCCTTGTCCCGCATCGTGACGTGACGTCGATCACCCGCACCGATCGAGCATCCCGGCCAGCGCCCGTCGTTCCCCGGTGGTGACCCCGAGTCCGTAACGGTGGTGCACGTCGACCGTGTTCACCGCGTACACGCAGTGGACGGCCTCGTTGTCCGGGCGCCACCGGTCGACGAGGCTGTCGCTCTTGGCCTGGTTGGCCGGCCCGTCGACGGCGACGAGGTTCACCGGGTCGTTCGCGAACGCCGTGCGCAGCTCGGGTTCCCACGCCCAGGCGCCCAGCGCCCACGCCGCGTGCAACGGGACGAGGTGGTCGATCTGGATGGTGGTGGGATCGGACCGGGAGAACGTCACGTGCGCCCCGGTGTAGGGCTCCACCATCCGTCCACTCGCGACGACACACCCACCGGGGTCGTCGGTGAAGGTGACCTCGGTGAGGTCCCGTTGCAGGATGTCGTTGCGGGTGTCGCAGCCGTTGTGGTCGACGTCGGACCATGCCGGACCGAAGTCGCGGACGCGGTCGTAGGCGACCTCGGGTGAGGGTTGAACGACGTGCAGCGCGGCCAGTCGTCCACGCGCGGTTCCGGCGTCGCTCGCCGCGGCCCACGTCGTGCGCGCTGTCCGGGTCGGACGTGACGTCAGACCCAGCGCGACGACGGTGAGCATGGTGATCGTGACCAGACACAGCAGCGCCACGGCCGGTACCGGGGTGCCGCGGGCACGGGAATCCCTTCGCATCGTGTCGCCTTCCTCGTCGGGTACGGTCGGGTCCCCGTGTGGGGGGACGAACAGGTCGCCGCCCACCGCGACGAGAAGGGAACGGCACCGATGACGTCCATGCCACACGAACGGATGGGTCAAACCGGGTTGCAGCTCAGCGTGCTCGGGTTCGGATCCTGGGTCACCTTCGGCAACCAGGTCGACGTCGGACTCGCGGTCGAATGTCTGGCCGCGGCCCACGAGGGTGGGGTCGACTTCTTCGACAACGCGGAGGCCTACGGCGGTGGCGAGTCCGAACGGATCATGGGCGAGGCGATCCGCCGCCTGGGTTGGGAACGGCACTCCTACGTGGTCACCACCAAACTGTTCTGGGGGCTGCACGACGAACCCAACATGCGCAACACGCTGAACCGCAAGTACCTGATGCAGGCCATCGACGGATCGCTCGAACGCTTCGGTCTGGATTTCGTCGACATCTGCTACTGCCACCGCCCCGACCCGCACACCCCGATCGTGGAGACCGTGTGGGCGTTCTCCGACATGATCGCGGCGGGCAAGGTGCACTACTGGGGCACCTCGGAGTGGTCGGGTGCCGAGATCGCCGAAGCGGTCGCGGTCGCCGAGCGTCACCACCTGCATCCCCCGGTGGTCGAACAACCCCAGTACAACCTGTTCGAACGTCGCCGCGTCGAGAACGAGTACGCCCGGCTCTACGATTCGGCGAACGGCCTGGGCCTCACCACCTGGAGCCCGTTGGCCTCGGGGCTGTTGAGCGGCAAGTACATCGACGGGATCCCCGCCGGGAGTCGGGCGACGTTGCCGGGCTACGAATGGTTGGCGAAGCTGCTCACGAACGAGAAACGCAACGGGATCGTCGCCGAGCTCGGCGCGATCGCCGACCGCCTGGAGGTCACGACCGCCCAGTTGGCGATCGCCTGGTGCGCCACCAACCCGCACGTGACCTCGGTGATCCTCGGCGCGTCGAACCCCGATCAGGTCGTCGAGAACCTCGGTGCCCTGGATGCCCTGGAACGGCTCACGCCCGGCATCCGCGAGGAGATCGAGCTGCTCTTCCTCCGCTGAACCACGAGATTCGGAGTGAGAACGTCCCCGGCGGGCGTGTTCGCTCCGGGTACCGGCGGGCCGGGCGCCACGAGCGTGCGCCACTAGTCTGCGGGACGTGTCGCCCGACGACGATCTGTTCTCCGTCGCCCGTGAGGACGCGCTGTCCCGCCGCGCGCCGTTGGCCGAACGGCTCCGGCCGGTCCGTCTCGACGACGTCGTCGGCCAGGACCACCTGCTCGGTCCCGACGGGGTCCTGCGCCGTTTGATCGAGGCCGACCGGCTCACCTCGGCGGTGCTGTGGGGCCCCGCCGGTACGGGGAAGACGACCCTGGCCCGGCTGATCGCCCGCACCACCGCCAAGTCGTTCGAGTCGCTGTCTGCGGTTTCGGCGAGCGTGTCCGATGTGCGTGCCGTGCTCGCCCGGGCGTCCGAGCGCCTCGGTGAACGCGACCAGGGAACGATCCTGTTCCTCGACGAGGTGCACCGCTTCACCAAGTCCCAACAGGACGCGTTGCTCCCCGCGGTCGAGTCGGGCCTCATCGTCCTGATCGGCGCGACGACGGAGAATCCGCACTTCGAGGTGAATCCGCCGCTGATGAGCCGCTCCACGTTGTTCCGCCTCGAACCCCTGGACGCCGACGCGCTCGCGTTGCTGCTCGCACGTGGCGCCGCGGCCGAAGGTGTCGCGGTCGACAATGACGCCGCCGGGCATCTGATCGCGCTCGCTGCCGGTGACGGTCGCCAGCTGCTCACCTCGTTCGAGGTGGCCGCCACCCTCGCGACGGGGCGAGCCCACGGGGCCGGTGCCACCCCGACGGTCTCGCTCGCCGACGCCGAAGCGGCCCTGGGGGCCCGTGCGGTCCGATACGGCCGCGACGACCACTACGACGTGTCGAGCGCACTGATCAAGTCGATCCGGGGGAGCGACCCGGACGCCGCCGTGTACTGGTTGGCCACGATGCTCGAGGCCGGTGAGGACGCCCGGTTCA
>CAZVFF010000042.1:0-12679 GCA_964626395.1 uncultured Iamiaceae bacterium
GAGCGGGCGCCCACGGCGGGGCCGACGGCCCGCTCCGGCTCCCCGCCGGGGCCGTCGTGCCACGGTCGGGCGAACACGATGCGGGCGCCCGTGGGCGCGCGGCCGGCCCGGGTGGCGGCGCCCGTGGGCGCGTCGGCGGGTTCGACGGTGGCCCGCAGATCGACCGATGCCGCCGGTGGAACCGCCGCGGACCAGTCCACCGGCCGTGGTGGCGTGCCCGCGGGCATGTCGCGCACCAACCCCAGCGTCTTGCAGCGACGCAACAGTTCGATCACCCGGCGACGCTCGGCGTCGTCCCAGCCGGCCAGCAGGTCACCCAGTGCGTCGTGCACGGGTCGGCCGTCCAGGCGGGTGACCAACGCGGCCATGTCGCCGGTGAGTCGCACGACACGGGCGGTGTCGGCGAGCACAGCCACGGCGGTGCCACCGACCTCGGTGTAGTGGGCGTCGTCGACGACCGCGAGGCGTGCCCCCCAGTGCACCGGTTCGATCATCCGGTCGCCGTGCTCGCTGTGCTCGCCACGGTCGGCACCGGTGTCGGCCCGGTCGTCGACGCGCCCACGGGCGCGTCCGTGGCCCGGGTCGGGTCCGGTGGGCGTGGCGCTCACCGGCGGCCACCACCGAAACGACCGGCCAACGCGGCCAGGCGTGCCGTGGGTGGGTCGTAGGTGCCCGGTGCGGGTGCCAGGTTCGCGCGCACCAGCAACGCCCGGTCCGCCCACGGGCGCGTCGAACCGTGGCCGAGTTCCCACAGCACGCCGAGCTGTTCCACCCCGTGGATCCGGTCGTGTGCGGCGCCGGTGCGCAGCCACAACCGGTCCAGGCGGCCGACCCGGTGGGCCCGAGCCCACCCGGCCAACGGGTTCGCGTCGGGTGCCAGTCGGAGTTCGCGTTCGGCGAACACCAACGCGGTGGCCAGCACCGACTCCTGACCCCACCGGCGGGCCAGCGACAGCACCCGGGAGACGTCCAGGTCGGGGTGCGCGGCGATCTGGGCGACGTCGCGGACCTCGCGGGCGCGCACCACACCGAGCACCATCAGGTGCGCGGCGGCGTGCAGCAGGGTCTCGGCACGGCCCAGGGTGTGCCGTGGCGCCCCGGCGATCATCACCGCCCGGGACGTCTCCCACAGCCATTCCGGACGCAGCCGTACCCCGAGGGGACCCCACACCAGGATCCGGTGCAGGTCGACCTCCATGCGCAACGGCTTCAGGTCGACCGTCGCGCCCTTGGCGACGTGGGTGATCCAGCCCGGCGTGGGTTCGGGGTCGGTCCACTCGCCACCGGCGGCGACCAGCATCGCAACGGCCGACTCCAGCTGTTCGGGGCGGACGAGCACGTCCAGGTCGCTGGTGGGGCGCATCTGTTCGTCGGGGTATTCCAGTGTCGCCACCGCCATGCCCTTGAGGACCCGCACGTCGATGTCGGCGTCGTCGAACAATCCCAGGATCGGCCCGACCCGACGGTCCCAGTCGATGCGTCGGCGCACCAAGGCGGCCTCCAGGTGCCCGGCCGCGGCGCGCTGGTCGGCGTCGACGGCCAGCGCGCCGGCGGTGACGGCGTGGATCAACAACCCGGTCAGTCGTTGACGCCGACACTGGTCGACGAGGCGTTCCCAGGCGCGGTCGTCCAACGGCCCGTCCGGGGCCGACAGGCGGGTGGCGAGGCCGTGCGCGGCGACGAACCGGGCCGGGTCGTCCAACGGGTAGGTCCACTCGGGTGGGTCGGCCACGGCGTCCAGTCTGCCCGCCCGGTCGTCGCACTCGCGGTGCTCGGTCTGTTCTGCTTCGGGCTGTCCCGGGGGTCGCCCTGGACCTACCTGGTCGCCGCACCCGTGATCGCCGTGTGCGGGGCGGTCGTGGTGGCGCGGGTGTCGGTGTTCGCGTCGTTGCCGTCGAGCTGGGCGTGGGCCCGCTGGTTGGGCAAGGTGTCGTACGCGGCGTACCTGTGGAACTTCCCGTTCACCTACTGGTCGCGGGTGCACATGGCGTCGTGGGGTGTGCCGTTGCAGGCGTTGTTCCAGGTGGCCACGACGCTGGTGGCGGCGCAACTGAGCTGGGTGTTGTTGGAACGTCCGGTCGCGCGGTGGCGTCGTCGTCTGGACGTGTCACGGGGTGTGTCCAGTGGGGCGACGGCGTTCCGGTTCGACGGTGCGGCACCCACGGTCGGCACCTGAGGGTCCCGACGGGCCCGGCCCGGGCCGCTCGATCGCCGCACGGTGGGACATCGACGGGTCACCGACGAACTCGCACGATGCCCGGACGCGGATCCGACCCGGCCACGCATCGGGCGACCGGGTCGGACCGGTGGGGTACTGCCGGGCCGGGTCAGCCGGTGTAGGACGGGTTCGCCCGCACCGCGGTCGCCGGGTGCGCCGCGTCACCGGGCCGGTCGACGGGTCCGGCCGGGTCGCCCGGGGTCGTGTCGTCGGGAACCGTGGTGGTCGTGGGGTCGTCGCCCGCGATCGGCTGCCAGTTCGGGGACAGCGCCACGGTCTCGGTGCCGGCGGTTTCGACGGTGACGGCATGCTGGCCGGTGCCGTCCGCGTTCATGACCCACACCTGGAACCAGCCGCCGTCACGTCCGGTGGAGAACGCGATCTGGCTGCCGTCGGGGGACCACGCCGCGCTCGAGTTGTAGCTGTCGGCGTTCGTCAGGTTCACCGCGTCGGATCCGTCGGCGTTCGCGGACCAGATGTCGCGCTGGGTGCCGCCCGCGGGGCCGACCCGGTCGTAGGCGATGCGGGTTCCGTCGGGGGACCAGTCGGGCGTCTCCTCACGCTGGTCGGGGGTGTTGGTGATGTTGTACAGCCCGGTGCCGTCGGGGTGGGCGGCCCAGATGTCGTCGTTGTCGCCGACCCGTTTGCCGAACGCGATCCATTCGTCGGTGGCGGACCACGACGGGGAGGTTTCGTCCTCGGGCGAGTTCGTGATGTTCACCGGGTCCGAACCGTCGGCGTTCGCGGTGAAGATGTCGTGGGACGACGAGTCGACCGAGTACGCCACAAACGCGATGCGGGTTCCGTCGGGGGACCAGGTGGGCGTCCAGCCGCCGCCGATCACGAACTGCACGTCGGAGCCGTCGGCGTTCATGACCGAGATGCCGCCGTCGTCGCCGTCGCCCTCGGTAGCGCCGTCGAAGGCGATGCGGGTGCCGTCGGGCGACCACACGGGGTTGCCGTCGGCGATGCCGTCGGTGAGCTTGGTCCACCCGGTGCCGTCGGGGTCGATCGTGGCGATGCCCCGTTCGGCCAGGTCGTAGCCGGGCATGCTCATCGAGTACGCCAACATGCCGTTGGCGCCGGGGTAGGCGGCGCCGGCGTTGCCGATGACGCCGATGATCGATGCGAGGCCGATGGTGGTGGCCGCCGCTGCCGCGACGAGTCCGGTCCGTTTCATGGTGTGCTCTTTTCGCCGTGGATACCGCGTGGTGCGGTGCCGCCCGTGTCCGCGCCGGTCATCACCGATGCGGGAAACTTCTTCTACCACGATTCCTCATCGTGACGACAGGGCATTTGTGCCACGGCCCGTCGGCAGTGGCCCGGCGCGCGGAACCGACCCGGCCACCCGTTCGGTGACCGGGTCGGATCGGCGTGGTATCGCCGGTTCGGGTCAGCCGGTGTAGGTGGGCGTGGCGCGCACCGCGGCGGCGGGTTGTGCCACCGGGGTGGGGGCCGGAACGGTCGTGGTCGTCGTCGACTCGTCGGGTTCGGCCACGGTCGTGGTGGTCGTGTCGTCGGGTTCGTCGTCGCATTCGGCGACCGGGGTGATCGTCACCGACCCGTCGCCTTCGTTGATGCCCGGCTCGGTCGAGTCGCCCAGGCTGGAGCCACCACCACCGGCGGTGTCGAGCATGTCGCTGCCGATCGCACCGCCGCCACCGCCGTAGAGGCCGGCGCCGCCGCCACCACCACCGAAGTTGTCGTCGTCGTCGGTGGCACCGTCACCGCCGGCGCCGAGGCTGCCGTCTCCACCGTCGGCCCCGTACCAGGGAATCTCGCTGCCCAGGGAGAACCCACCGGTTCCGCCCTGGCCACCGGCCGTGTCGGTTCCGGCACCACCGCCGGTGGCCGGGCCCCAGGACGGGTCGTCGGGGTCGGCGGATGTTTCGTCGGTGGCGTCGGTGGCCGGGTTGCCGCCCACGCCGGGCATGCCCCAGGGGGCGTTTTCGAGCGAGCTGTAGGTGCCCACACCGCCGCCACCGCCGCCGACGGCCACACGGTCGTCCAGCGTGGTGCCACCCTGGCGCACGTCGGATGCGCCGCCGCCACCGCCGCCGCCCATCCCGGCCCGCTCGATCAGCGGGTCGTAACCGAGTCCGCCGCCGTCGCCGCCGCCGTTCCAGCCGCCGGCCCCGCCGCCGTCTTCGAACGAACCGTCGCCGCCCCGGCCACCGACGTTGACCTGCAGGGTCTCACCGGGGGTGACGGTGACCACCGCGGTGGCGACACCGCCGAGGCCTCCCGGCGGCGAGGTGCCTTCGGCATCGGTTTCGTAGTCGTTCATGCCGCCCTGGGCGCCGGCGGCGACGATCTCGACCGCGCACACCCCACCGGGGACGATGTAGGAATCTGCTGCGCCGCTGAACGCGAACGTGGCGCCTTCGGGGAGTTCGGCACCGGCACCGCCGGCGAACAGGGTCGATCCGGCCAACAGGCCGAGCGTGGCGGTTCCCACCAGCGTGTTGCGACGGAGGCGACGGGACAGGTTCATGGGTTCTCCTCGGGGGATCTGTACAAGGCGTCGCCGACCGGGTCGATCCGCACCGCCGTTGGTTCGGTCAGCTTTCCACAGGATCGACGATGTGCCAAGCATCTCGACGGGTCGGTGCCGTTCCGGCGGTGTCGCCGACGTTCGCGGCGGGTGCGCCGGTGGCCGCACCCGCGGGTCGGCCGGCGGTTCCCGGCGCGGGCTGCGTCGTCGACCGCAACCTCACCTCGCTCGATCCGTTGTTGTGTGCCGACGAGACGGTTCAGTTGCGGTGCGATCTGCATTACGGGTCGTTCGCGGTGACCCAGCGGCGGGTCGTGTCGATCGCCCACCCGGACAGTTTTCTTGCGTCGTTGTTGTGGCCCAACTTCGAGTGGTTGGCGGGGATGCACGACCGGCGTGCCGTGTCGTTCTACGCGTACCGCAAGTTCTTCCACCCCGAGCGACTGTTCGTCGGTGTCGTGACCGGCCTGGTGGCGCTCGCGTCGCTGGTGGCGGTGATCCTCGGCGGGACGGGCCGTGCGATCCACCCGGCCGAGCTCGGCGTCGTGGTCCTGGTCGGGTTGGTGATGGCCGTGGTCAGCCTGGTGTTCCTCCGCTACTCGCGCATGGGCGCGGTGATCGTGTTGAGCGACGCGGGGGTGTCCCGGGTGCGGGTCCGGGCCGGTGAACGCGACGAGGCGGTCCGGTTCGTCGCCGCTGCCGCGGCCACGCTGGGTGTGGCCTGACCGGACCGGTGCACGCCGTTCGATTCGGCTGGTGTGGCCCGTGGCCCCCCGGCGTACACCTGCTCGGACCCTGGGTCGCCGTCGAGGCATCACCGCCGCGGCGGATCAGCCGGTGCGAACAACAAACACCCGGTGAACTGGTGAGGCTTGTCGGGCGAGCCTCGATCGAGCGAGTCTGGTGCACCGGTAGTGTCAGCGGAGCGACAGGCACGATCAGATGACGGGAGTTGCCGGATGAGGGTGGGAGCGGTCACGAGAAGCGGGAACGAAGTGGGCTTCGCCGTCGACGCGGATCGGTCGTCGTACGACGTGTGGTTCCGGTTCGCGGGCGATGTACCACCCCTCGATCTGTCGGGTTCCCCGGCGCTGGTCGCCACGGTAATCCCTGCGTTGGCGGCCCACGAGGACCTTTCCGTCGACGGTCCGGTCGATGAGCGCCTGCTGGGAAACGTGGCCACGGCCCAGGATGTGCTTATCGCCTGGGATCGGGAACTGCATCCACGGCATCCCCGTTTTGGGCGTGGGCGCATCGAGGCGTCCGTTCGGGCTGGGGTGGAGAAAGACGTGAGCGAGGCATCGCGCGGTACGGCGTGCTTCTTCTCGGGTGGGCTCGATTCGTTCTACAGCGTGGTCAAGCACCGGTCCGAGATCACCGCGCTGGTCTTTGCGATCGGCTTCGACGTCATGTTGGACGATGTCGAGTTGGCAGAGCTTGTGCTCCCCGAGCTGCGTGCGGCAGCTGCGGCACTCGAGCTGCCACCCATCGAGATCACAACGAACCTTCGTGGACTCGGCGAACATTTCCGATGCGGCTGGGGGCCCGACTACCACGGCTCCGCGCTCGGCACGCTCGCGAACTTGTTGAGCCCGCAGTTCTCCCGCGTCATCGTGCCGTCGTCACGGACGTACGCGCATCTCGAGCCGTGGGGGTCCCACGTCGTGCTCGATCCGTTGTGGTCCACGAGTCGGCTCGAAATCGTCCACGACGGGGCCGAGGCGACTCGCGTCGACAAGATCCGGTTGATCGCGCCTGACGAGGTGGCGACGCGTTTCCTGCGGGTGTGCCACCACAACTACGGGCTCGACGTGTACAACTGTGGCCGCTGCGAGAAGTGTGTGAGCACGGCGTTGTCGGCGCGGGCCGCGGGCGTGGCAGCGTCGTTCAGCACGCTGCCGCAACCTTCGGCTGCCGCGATCCTCGGAACCTCCGCGGCGCCGGGCCCGACGATGCATTGGAAGGACACCCTGCAGGACCTGCTGCGGTCCGGACGTGATCGTCAGCTTCAAGCGTTGATCGGCATGACCGTGGGATGGAACACCGTCGCCGAACCGATTCGGCGCGCACGCAGGCGCGCCGACTGGGTCCTGAAGAATCCGGGTGACGTCTACCGACGCGTCCGCGGCTCGCGGGGCTGATCGGTGATATCCGGCAGGACTGTCGCTGAACTGACGACGCGCGGGCCGCGTCGTTTTCGGAACGGTCGCGCAAGGTGCTCCACGGTATGCACGAAACACACCAGAGCGAACAGATGTGCCTGTCCGGGGGACTGGCGGCTACGGCTGGTGGCGAAGTATCACGTCCGTGGGGTCGGCCCGACCACGCTTGGACATCGCGCCTGATGGCCGGTGCTTCTGTAGGCTCTGGCGGCGAGCCGGAGGGTCGATGGTCATGGGGTGTCATGTGTCGTGGAGTAGTGGTGGCTGAATGCTCGCACTGATGCGCAAACTCTGGGACGCGTTGGAGGCCGGGGCGCGTACGCGGCTGAAGTTCGCCACGCTCGGCCTGTTGGTGGTGGCTGGCCTGGATGTGATCGGGGTGGGCCTGGTGGTGCCCCTCACCCAGTTGTTGACCGACCCCGACAACCCCAGCGGCCTGGTGGAATCGTTGTCGGATCTGCTCGGTAACCCGTCGCAGTCGACGTTGGCACTGGAACTCACCGCGATCATCTTCGTGATGTTCCTCACCAAGGGCCTGTTCAGTCTGTGGTTCCGTTGGTGGATCCTGGGGTTCATCAACCTGAACGCGGCCGATCGGGCCGATGACCTGTTCCGGAGGTACCTCGCCGCGCCGTACGGTTTCCATCTGCGCAGGAACTCGGCGGAGTTGTTGCGCACGCTGAACACGGCAATTGATCAGGCGTACATCTCGGTCATCAGCTCGGCGATGATCTTCCTGTCCGAAGCCGTGACGATGCTGGCGGTCACGTCGGTTCTCCTCGTGTTGCGCCCCGGTCCGGCCGTGGTCGCGCTGGTGTACTTCACGGTGGTGGGGTGGGCGTTCATGCGGTTCGTGCGCAGGAAAGCTGTCGCCGCAGGCGTGGAGCTCCAGGAGACCAAGCGGTTACAGCTCAAGTCGTCATTGCAGGCCCTGGGCGGCATCAAGGAGGTGACCGTTCGTGGCGTACAGAAGCCTTTCGCCGAGGAGTACCAGGACGCTCGGGTGCGCACTGCCAAGGCGCAGCAAACTGCCGGATTCTTGAATGAGGCACCGCGCTATGTGATCGAGACGATCTTCATCATGGGGATCGCAGTGATGGCTGCGGTGATCTTCACGGGCAACGACCCGAACCAGGCGACCGCCACGTTGGCGTTGTTCGTGGCCGCGGGGTTCCGGATGATGCCGAGCATCAGCCGGGTCATGGGCGCGGTCAACGCGTTGCGCGTCGGCACCAAGGGTGTCGACCTCGTGTTGGCCGATTTCGACGCGCTCGAGCCCGCGCCTGCCTTCGGTGAGGTGTCGGGTCGCGTCGTCATCGACGAGTCCGTCCGGGTCGACGACCTCCACTTCTCCTACCCGGATGCCGAGGAACCCGCTCTCCGCGGAGTCAGCTTCACGCTGCCCGCCGGTGAGTCGCTGGCAGTGGTGGGGGCGAGCGGTGCCGGCAAGACGACCTTGGTCGATCTGATCCTCGGTCTGGACCGGCCGGGTGCCGGACGCATCTTCATGGATGGCATCGCGATCGATGACGATCTGGGTGAGTGGCAGCGCGCGATCGGCCTGGTTCCCCAGGACGTGTATTTGCTGGACGACACGATCGAGGCGAACATCACCTTCGGCCGAGCCGACGAGGTGGATGACCCGAACCGTCTCGCCGAAGCGGTCGCGCGTTCCCAGCTCGGTGACCTCATCGCCGAGCTTCCCGTCGGGCTCGGCACGATCATCGGTGAACGTGGTGTGCGGCTATCGGGTGGGCAACGTCAGCGGATCGGTATCGCACGTGCGTTGTACATAAGGCCGCAATTGTTGGTGTTGGACGAAGCGACCTCGGCGTTGGACAACCAAACCGAACGCCGGATCACCGACACCATCGACTCGTTGCATGGTGAGCTGACGATGATCGTCGTGGCGCACCGGTTGTCGACGGTGCGTCGGTGCGACCAGTTGATCTTCATGGCCGACGGGCAGATCGAGTCGACGGGAACGTTTGCCGAGGTGCGCGATACCAACGCCGAGTTCGCCCGCCTCGTGGAGTTGGGGTCGCTGGACGGGTTGGAGCGGCACGCCGGAACAGTCGCATGACAGTCAACGTGATCTGTGCTCCACCCAACGGGCGTAATCCCGGCATGGCGACCGTCGACATGGGCTTCGCGACGGTCGCCGACGCACTGGGGCTCGATGACGTCGCGTACTGGCGGTTGTTCGATCAATCGGAGTGGCTCGATACCCCGGGCGGATCGTACCCCGTGGGTCAGCAGTCGTGGTTCGACCCGGACACCGGGTTCACGTACCGGAACCTCCGCGGCCGGATCGACGAGGTCCTCGCATCGGGACCTGTCGTGTACTGGGGCGATTTCCACCATCTGGCTCCATACCATCGCTCGGTGGTAAGCGTCCTGCACGACGACATCGCCGCGTGCCCGGATGAGCGGTCCGCGGCCGAGCTGGTCGCTACTCACCTCATGCTTCGTGGCAAGACACGCCACGATACCAATGGCGTGGCGTCGTTCGGTTCGACGCTGCTGCTGAACAGTGCGAGCGACTATGCGAGCGCCTATGGAGAGGATCTGGGGGTGTTCACCCGGGTGGCCGACCGGATCCACATGCGCGACGGCTATTCCGAGACCGTGGTAGGCGACCTGGGCGAGGGACCTGCGTCAACATGGCGTGGTGCCGATTGTGCGTTCCTCGTCCCGACCCCGGAACCGCAAGAGACCGACGGCACGGTAGCGGTGTTTTTCGGCCGTTCGGCGCTGCAGCCCGAACAGCTCGCCTGGCTCGGCCGGCGACTCGGTCGCGCGGTCGGTCTGGAGCCTCGATGGCTCGATTGGGGCCGGGAGCCCGCGTTCTGGCCCATGGGCGATCGCCGGCGCTTTCGGCTCGCGTGGCCCGAGCTGGAGCACCACGCGCTGCGAACCAGCAGGTCGGTGCGGCTCGCGACCTATCGTCATGCGCTGTCGAGCGCGCCCCGCCGTTTCGACGAACACCAGCCGGACATGTCCGAGCTGCTGGAGCGACTCGCCGCGGCGACACTGGTGCTCACCGACACCTACCACCTCGCTTTGAATGCCTGGCGGGTGGGTACCCCGGCCGTCTGCGTGATCGACGACCCGACGGGGAAGTGGAACGTCAACTCCGGGGCGATCGGCAGCCAACGTGACAAACGCTGGGACCTGTATTCGAACCTCGACGCACTCCCCTGGCTGATCGACTCGGCGAACCTGCGGCCGGGACGCGCGTTCGCCAATGAGATCGCACGAATCGTCGAGGTCACGCGTGACACCGGGCTGGCGCGGGTGATCGAGCGACGTGTCACCGCGACGATCGACCGCGCGAAGTCGACCGCCGTCGCCACGGTCGCCGCCGTCACCGGGCACGGCGACAGGTGAGCACACGCGAGCCGCTCACGGTCTGGCTCTTCCCATCCGCGTACGCGCCCCACATCGGCGGGATCGAACGCGTCACGGCGGATCTGGTCGAGGGGCTGCGAAATCGCGGGCACATGGCGGTCATCGTGACCAACCGGTATCCGGACGATCTCGCGGCGTACGAGAACATCGACGGCACCTCGGTCTTCCGATTCGCATGGCCCTCGCCGTCCCGGAAACCGGCTGCGCTACTGAAAGCTGCCATCAACGGCGTCCGCACTATGTACGCGCTCCGGAAGCTTCCCATCCCGGCGCCCGACATCGTTCATGTCCACGGGTTGTCCTCCCACAATCCGTTCGCCCTGGCAATCGCCAAGTTCCACAACGCGCCACTGCTGCTGACCACGCACGGCGAACTGAACTCGAGCCGCTACCAGCCGGGCCGCGATGGCACCTGGTCACGTCTTTGGACACGAAGAGTCGTCGGACGCGCCGACCGGGTGCTGGCACCAGCGTCAGGCGTGATCACCGATGCCGCAGACGTGGGCGTTCCTCTACCGACCGGCACCCGTGTGCTGGCCAACGGCATCGATCCGAACGGATGGGTCGACGTACCGCTGCCCGCAGCGATGAACCGTGGGGTGGGAGCGTGGGGCCGGTTGTCGCCGGAGAAGGGCTTCGATCGTCTACTCGATGTCTGGCCGGCCGTACGTGCAGTGGTCCCGGATGCGACATTGTGGCTCGCGGGAACCGGCCCGGAACATGACGACCTGGCGAGACGTCTCACACCCGGGGCCCGACTCGTCGGTCCGTGCACCAAGGACGAACTCTGCTCGCTGTTGGTCGACACGAAGGTCGCGGTCATACCGAGCAGGCACGAACCGTTCGGGCTCGTCGGTCTCGAAGCAGTGGTCGCGGGGCGAACCGTCTTGTACGCGCGCAGCACCGGTCTCGAAGAAGCCGTCGGTGATCACGGCACCGCGATCGATTGTGGCGATCCCGACCCGTTGGCTCGGGCGATCATCGACGCACTCCAGAGGCCGGTTCCGAGCAACCGGCCGTCGGTCCGCACCACGGAGGACATGGTCGTAGACACCATCGCCGTCTATGACGAGCTCCTCATGACCACGCAGGCGAAACGGCGCCGAAGGTCGGGGCGAGGAGCGTGAGCCTCCGCATCGCGTTCGTGGGGCAGCCGGGAAGCGGAAAGACGACCATTGCCGAGGAGCTCGCGATAGAGCTCGCCATGCCGTATTTCGTGGCGGCACCGCAATACCGTTCCGGACAGCGAGGGCTTTCCCGGTCGGCGTGGCTGAGACGTCAAGTAAAATACGTGGTCACCTGGTCGCGACCGATGTGGCTGGGCCTGATGGCGACTGCGCGGTCCCGCGATGCCGTGTTCCGACGTCTCGGGGCGCAGATTGCTCTACGCACGAGTGAGATCGAAGATCGGGACGCATGTGTCATCGATGAAGGCCCACGCCACGCAGCGGCGTCGTTCCTCGCGTTGTACGACCAGATTGATATCGATCGTTGGGGTCCCCGATATGCACGTCATCTGCCGCCCGTCGATTCGACGATCCACGTGAAGTGTTCGCCGAAACTCGCATGGTCACGGTATGAGCAACGAGGTGGACGAGCTCTGCGGGCGAATGCAACCGATGAGCGTGTTGAGCGTGTAGCCGAACGGTATGCACGAGCGATCGAGTGCTTGGCGGGTGAACCCGTCATCGTGGTCGACTCCACGAGCGGTTCTCCGGTGGAACTGGCGAGACATGTAGCTGGGCGGCTCCGCGCAATCCCCCGGCTCAGGGTGGCGTGACGAGGGTCGAGGCGAAGAATCCCTCGGGGTTCCACTCCCACATTTCGCCGAGTCGGGCCTCCCAATCCTCGGGTTCGACGAACCCGAGACCGGAACGGTGGCATGGCGTTAGTTCACCGAAGACGACCTCACCGTCGAGGTCGTAGAGATCGACACGGATGTAGTCGAACGGCTCCGACAGGTCCTGCGCGACTGCGACGAATTCCTCGATGTTCTCCGGCAATGCCGGGAGTGTGTCGCTCGGCTTCGTGCCCGCGAACGTGAAAGGGGCGCGCGCCAGGTTCGAATCGAAGATGTCCTGACGGTGTTCGCCGAAACGGTCGGTGTCGTATTGCAGGAACCAGTCGAACGATCCGTCGGCGCCGTGGAAACAATGGAACTTCAGATCGGCGGGAAATGCCCCTCCGGGACCTGCGAGGAACTCCTCGGCGATGATGAACGACTGGTACCGCTCACCCCGTGCGTTCACGGAGCGACCAGCTTCCTTGTTCGTCCGCGCGATGATCTCGGTCAGCTCCTGCGGCGACTGGTCTCGCACGACGGTCGTGGGGGCCGACCCGAGGTTCGCTTTCAACACAAAAGGACGGGGCAGCCCTGCCAAATCGCTGATCTCG
>CAZVFF010000043.1:0-12626 GCA_964626395.1 uncultured Iamiaceae bacterium
TGTTCGGTCATCCATTTCACCGCCACGGAGGTGTCGAGACCTCCGCTGTAGGCGAGCACGACCCGTTTGGTCATTCCGTCGACCTCCTCGTGTGGTCGGGTTCCACCCGGGAGGGTACCGCCCTCGATCCGAGTGCCTGCAGCTCGTCGGTGAGCGCCGGACCTCCAAGCGGGTCGGCGGTCACCACGATGACGGTGTCGTCTCCGCTCACGTTGCCGAGCACCCCGTCCAGGCCGGCGCGGTCCAACGCGGAGCCGACGACGTGCGCGGAACCCGGTGGGGTACGGATCACGACGAGGTTCGCCGAGGCCACCACCGAGACCATCCAGTCGCCCAGGATCCGTTGCAGGTGCGCATCACCACCCCGGTGGGCGAAAGGCAGTTCGGGCACCGCGTAGACCGATGAGCCGGCCGGCCCGCGCACCTTGATCGCGCCGATCTCGTCGAGGTCACGGGACACCGTCGCCTGGGTCGCGTCGATGCCTTCGGAGGCCAGCAGCTCGACGAGTTCGGCCTGACGTTCCACCCGGGACGCACCCAGGAGTTCGACGATCCGGTGTTGGCGGCGGGTCTTGGTGACACTCACCGGGTCACCAGCCACCAAAGGACGGCACGGGCGGCGTGCATCCGGTTCGCCGCCTGGACCCAGATCCGGCTGCGCGGGCCGTCCAACGCCTCGGCGGTGACCTCCTCGCCACGGTGCGCGGGCAGACAGTGCAGCAGGATCGCATGTTCCGAAGCGTCGTCGAGCAACGCGGCGTCGATGGTGAACCCTTCGAAGTCCCGTCGCCGCTGGTCGGCTTCGGCCTCGTCACCCATCGAGATCCAGGTGTCGGTGTAGACCACATCGGCACCGGCCACGGCGTCCCGTGGCCGCTCGAACACCTCCGGGACCACCCCGGAGGAAGCGAGCCGGTCCGACATGGCCGTGGGAGCCGGGTGCGACGCCGGTGCGGCCAGACGCACCGTGCCGCCCAGCACACCGACCGCCAAGGCGAGCGACCGGAACACGTTGTTCGGGTCACCCACGTAGGTCACGGTGCGCCCGACGATCGACCCGAACTCGGCTTCGATCGTCAGGACGTCCGCGATCGCCTGGAGGGGGTGCGCGGCGTCCGAAAGCAGGTTCACCACCGGGATCGACGCGGCCGCCGCGAGGCGTTCGACCTTGTCGTGTTCGAACACCCGGGCGCCGACGACCGCGTGGTACGCGCTGAGTGTCCGGGCGATGTCCTCCGCGGATTCGCGGGTGTCGATCCCGACCTCGGATCCCTGCACGGTGACCGGGTGTCCACCGAGTTGCACCACGGCCATCTCGGTGGAGTGTCGGGTCCGGGTCGAGGGTTTCTCGAACACGAGTCCCGCACCCTCACCCCGGAGTACACGTTCAGGGTCACGGACGGCGAGATCCAGGACCTCGCGCAACTCCGCAGCTTCGAGGTCGTCGATATCCAGGAGATGGCGCATCACACCGCCCCCGATCCGGACAACCCACCGGCCAGGATGCCGACCGCTTCGTCGACCTCGGCGTCGGTCACCAGCAGACTCGGCGCGAACCGCAGCGTCGTGGGACGCACCGCGTTCACCACCAGACCGGCCCCGAGGCATGCGGCGGTCACCTCGCGGGCGTCGAGGCCCCGGTCGAGTTCCGCGCCCAGCAACAGACCCGTCCCCCGCACCGAGGAGACCCCGGGCAGGCCCGTCAGGGCGTCGGTGAGTCGGGTCCCGGCAGCGCGTGCCAGCGCCGGCGCGTCCAGGCGGATCATCTCGGCCAACGTGGTGCGAACGGCGACCGTGGCGAGCGGTTGACCGCCGAAGGTGCTGCCGTGGTCGCCCGGTTCGAACACATCGGCGACGTCGTTCCGGGCCCAGCAGGCTCCGACGGGGAACCCGTTACCCAGTGCCTTGGCGACGGTGACGATGTCGGCCCGTACCCCGAAGTGGTCACACCCGAACCATTCCCCGGTGCGGCCGAGCCCGGTCTGGATCTCGTCAGCAATCAGCAGGATCCCCCGTTCGTCGCACAGGGCACGTACGCCCCGGAAGTACTCGGCGGTCGCCGGGTTCACCCCTCCCTCACCCTGGACCGGTTCCAGCAGCACCGCTGCAACCGTGGGGTCCAGTGCGGCCTCGAGCGCGTCGAGGTCACACCACGCGACGTGCCGGAACCCTTCGGGCAACGGCTGGAACGCCTCGTGTTTCGCGGGTTGTCCGGTGGCGTGCAGCGTGGCGAGGGTGCGTCCGTGGAACGACCCGTAGGCACTCACCACGACGTGCCGTCCCCGTCCACCGAACCGTCGTGCCAGCTTGATCGCACATTCGTTCGCCTCGGCCCCGGAGTTGGTGAAGAACACCCGTCCATCACCGCCGACGAGCCGGTCGAGCAGTCGCGCGGCCGGCTCGTGGTGTTCGTTGCCGAAGAAGTTCGACACGTGCACGAGCTTGTGGGCCTGGTCGGCGATCGCGTCCGCGACCGGCGGGTAGGCGTGCCCCAACGCCGTGACCGCGATACCCCCCAGGAAATCCAGGTAGCGCTCGCCGTGGTCGTCGAACAACTCGCTCCCCGAGCCACGCACGAAGGTGACCGGGGTCGGCCCGAACGTGGTCATCAGGGGACCACCGGGTTCGAATGCCATCAGTTCACTCCGTTCGAGATCATGGTCCCCACACCGGTGTCGGTGAACAGTTCCAACAGCAGGGCGTGGGGTCGTCGGCCGTCGAGGATGTGCACGCTGGGCACACCGGCGGCGACCGCATCGGTGCAGGCGGCGATCTTGGGCAGCATCCCGCCCGACAACGTGCCGTCGGCGATCAGACCCTGCAGCCCGGTCGGCGTGATCCGGCCGATCAACGACCCGGGGTCGTCGAGGTCGGTCAACACGCCGGGAACATCGGTCAGGTAGATCAGCTTCTCCGCGTCGATCGCAGCGGCCAGCGCGCCGGCGACGGCGTCGGCGTTGATGTTGTACGCCTGACCGGTGGCGTCGGAACCGATGGTGGACACGACCGGGATCAGGTCCTCGGCCAGCAGGCTGTGCAGCACCGAGGGGTGCACGTCGGCGACGTCGCCCACGTAGCCCAGCTCGGGGTCACGCGCCTCGGCGGCGATCAACCCGGCGTCCTCCCCGGCCACACCGACGGCGACGGGCCCGTGGAGGTTCAACGCTGCCACCAGGTCGCGGTTGACCTTGCCGACCAGCACCATGCGCGCCACGTCCAGGGTGTCGGCGTCGGTCACCCGGAGACCGTCACGGAACTCCACGGTCATGTCGAGCCGGTCCATCAGCGCCCCGATCTGGGGCCCACCGCCGTGGACCAGCACCGGCCGCATCCCGACCGCCCGCATCAGGACCAGGTCCTCGGCGAGGCGTTGGACGATGGCGGTGTCCCCCATCGCGTTGCCACCGAACTTGACCACGACGGTGGCGCCCCGGAACGTCTGGATGTACGGCAACGCCTCGACCAGGATCGCGGCGCGTTCGTCGCCGCTGGGCTGATCGCCACCGGGCCCACGGGCTCCTGCGTCGTGGGATCCTGCTTCGTCGACCGCGGTCACGACGTCCCCATGTTCTCGTCGATGTAGGCGTGGGTGAGGTCGTTGGTGAGCACGTGGCCCGTGCCCGAGCCGAGCCCCAGGTCGACCTCGACGAGAAGGTCCCGGCCGGCCATGTGGGTGGCCAATGCCTCGACGTCGTGTTCGACCGACACGCCCCGCCGCGCGATCGTGACCCCGCCGTAGGACACGGCGACGGCGTCCTCGGAGAACGCGACCCCCGCGCTCCCCGCCTCGGAGGCCACCCTCCCCCAGTAGGGGTCCCGGCCGTACCACGAACACTTGACCAGCTGGCTGCGGGCGACGGCGCGGGCCACCGTGGCCGCGTCGGCGTCGCTCTCGGCACCGGTGACGACGACCCGGACCGTCTTGGTGGCACCTTCGGCGTCGCCGGCCATCTGGGCTGCCAGGTCGGTGCACACCGTGGTGACCGCGGACTGCAGCTCGGCCTCGTCGACCGGACCGGCCGTGCCGGATGCAGCCAGGATCACCGTGTCGTTGGTCGAGGTGCACCCGTCGACGTCGAGCACGTTGAACGAGGCGTCGACCGCACGAGTCAGGATGCGTTGCAGTATCGCCGGTTCCGCTGCTGCGTCGGTGGTCACCACGGCGAGCATCGTCGCCATGTTCGGCGCCAACATCGCAGCGCCCTTGGCCATGCCCCCCACGGTCGCCGAGCCGGCGCGGGCGACCGCTTCCTTGCGGTGGGTGTCGGTGGTGCGCATCGCCTCGGCTGCTGCCACGCCGGCGGCCGGTCCGGAACCACGTGCCGCGACCAGGCCCGGGATCCCGTCCAGGATGCGGTCGATGGGCAACGGGATGCCGATCAGGCCGGTCGAACACACCAGCACCTCCTCGGTGGGGCAGCCGATCTCGTCGGCCACCGCGGCGCACATCGCCTCGGCATCGGCGCGTCCCCGCGAACCGGTGGCGGCGTTGGCGTTTCCCGAGTTGACGATCACGGCCCGCATCCGGCCACCGGTGGCCGCCAGGTGGGCCCGCGACGTGCGGACCGGTGCGGCGGTGAGGTCGTTCGAGGTGAAAACAGCTGCCACGGCTACCGCGTCGTCGCCGACCGTGGCGACCAACGCGAGATCCGGTTCCCCGGATTCCTTGACGCCGCAGGCCGCTCCCGCGGCGGTGAACCCGGCGGCGGCGAGCACTCCGGTGGTCACGGCATCATCCCCACGGTCGGCAGTCCCGCGGCCTCGTCGAAGCCGCACACGATGTTCGCACACTGGATCGCCTGTCCGGAGGCACCCTTGACGAGGTTGTCGAGCGCCCCCATGGCGATGACCCACCCGGTGCGGTCGTCCATGCCGACCCACACGTGGGCGGTGTTCGAACCCAGCGTCGCCTTGGTGTGGGGTGGGGTGTCCACGACGGTGACGAACACCGAATCGTCGTACGCGTCGTGCAGACAGGCCCGCAGTGCCTCGGCGGTCACGGTGTCCGACGCCGGGCGGGCGTAGCAGGTGGTCAGGATCCCCCGGTTCATCGGAACCAGGTGCGGGGTGAACAACACGTCCGCACCGAGGGTCTGCTCGATCTCGGGGGTGTGACGGTGGTCGAACAGACCGTAGGCGGAGAAGTTCTCGTCGACGGTCCCGAAGTGGGTCGCGGCCTTGGGTGACCGCCCGGCCCCGGACACCCCGCTGGCGGCGTCGACGATGATCGGGTCGGTGGCGATCAGCCCCGCCCGCACCAGAGGTGCCAACGGGAGGGTCGAGGTGGTCGGATAGCAGCCGGGCACGGCGACGTGACGGGCGGCTTCGACATCGGCCCGGAACAGCTCGACCAGGCCGTAGGTGAAGCGGTCGAGCAGGTCCGGGCAGGCGTGCTCGGCGCCGTACCACCGGGGGTAGGCCTCCACGTCGGTGAGCCGGAAATCCGCGGCGAGGTCGATCACGTGGTCGACCCGGTCGATCAGGGTTCCCATGAGTGCCTGGGAGGCGCCGTGGGGCAACGCGCAGAACACCACGTCGACCCCGCCGAGCAGGTCGGGGGACCACTCCGCGTAGACCAGATCGGGATAGCGGGTCGTCAACGACGGGTACACCTCGGCGGCACGACGGCCCGCCTGGGAGTCCCCGGTGGCGAAAGCCACCCGGAAGTGCGGGTGCGCGGCGAGCAGCCGGAGCAGTTCCGCTCCGGTGTACCCGGACGCGCCGATGATGCCCACGTTCACGACCATCCGAACACTATACACACTTGTGTATATTCATGCATCCCGCGGTCGGGTAACGTGTCCCCATGGATCTGGGACTCCAGGGCAGACGTGCCGCGATCGCCGCGGGTTCGTCCGGACTCGGCCTCGGGATCGCACGCGCGCTCGCTGCCGAAGGTGTGGCCGTGGCGATCTGCGGCCGCAACGCCGATCGGCTCACCGCGGCCGCGGCCGCGGTGCCCGGTGGTTGCGTCACGATCGTCGCCGATGTGGCCGTGCCCGAGGATGCGACGCGTTTCGTCGCCGAGGCGACGGAACGTCTCGGCGGACTCGACATCCTGGTGTGCAACGCCGGCGGACCACCCGCCGGGACGTTCGCGTCGACCCCGCCCGGGGCGTACCGGGACGCCGTCGACCTGAACCTGTTGTCCACGGTGAACCTGTGCCGTGCCGCCGTGCCGGCCATGCAGGCCCGACACCACGGTCGGGTGCTCGTCATCACCTCGTCGACGGTGCGCGAACCCGCGGCGAACCTGATCCTGTCGAACGTGGCACGTGCGGGGGCCACCGCGTTCGCCAAGACCCTCGCCCGGGAGGTCGCGGGCGACGGCGTCACGGTGAACAGCCTGCAGCCGGGGCTGCACGACACCCCGCGGTTGGCCGATCTGGGTGTGACCGGGGAGCAACTCGCTCCGGCGATCCCCGTCGGGCGGGTCGGTGACCCCGACGACTTCGGCCGTGTCGCGGCGTTCCTGTGTTCGGACGCGGCCGGCTTCATCACCGGGGTCGCACTCCCTGTCGACGGCGGGGTGTTCTCCGGGCTGCAGTGACCTCAATCGTCGTCGGAGGCCTGCACCGCGTCGATACGACCGGTCTCCCACTGCACCGCGATCGTGGCCGCGACGGGGCGTCCGAACCCGGCGATGTCGTCGGCCAGGTCGGCGGGTGACTCGGCGAGCCGGTCCCGGTCCAGACGCAACGTCGGGTAGGTGATCTCCACCGCGCTGCCGATCGCATCGAGGTCGTCACGGGGTACCAGCAACACCAACGCGTCGACACGGTCGCCGTTGGTCTCCGCCAGACGCAACACGACATCGACCCCCGAGTCGAACCCGACCAGGGTCGCCGACGGGATCTCGAGGTTGCGCATGACCGCGAGCACCGCACCGACGACACCGTCGGCGGGATCGTGACGTGAACCCAACGACGGGGCGATCGCACGGAAACCATCCGCGGCCAACGGGACGAGCGCGTCGGCGAACACGTCACCGGCGGGGCCCTCCGCGTCGCCGACCAGCACCAGGGGCGGTCCGGCGCCACGTTCGACGAAGTGGACGACACCGCCGGCGTACGCGGTCTCCCCCTCGGACCGGGGATGGCGTTCCTCGGCATCCGCGGCCGCGCCCATCGAGGTGGTCGGTCCCACCCCGACCGCGACGGGCACGAACGACGCCCGTTCGGCCTCCTCGGCAGCCGACCGGCGGGTCATGCGGAACAGCGCGTACGCGGCGACGACGCCGTGCGCACCGGCGAACAGGACGAACAGGCTCCCCGGCGACACCCGGCCGACCATGAACCCTCCCGCGATCGGTCCGGCAATCGCGCCGAACCCGTTGACGAGGACGACCTTCGCGATCGCCGCGACCTTCAGGTCGTCGTCGATGTAGTCGTTCAGGTGAGCGACGCTCAGCGAATAGATCGGGAACGCGGCACCCCCCGCGATCGCCGTCAGGGCGATCAGGACGAGGCGCCGGTCGGTCCCCACCTGGGACGCGATCAGTGCCACGACCGCCGCGACGACGGCCGCGACCGCGATCACCAGGCGGCGATCCACCCGGTCGGACCACGCACCCAACGGGAACTGGAGCAGCATCCCCCCGGCGAGGGCCGCACCCACGAATGCACCGGTGGCCGCTGCGTCGAAACCGACCTGGGTGGCGTAGACGACACCGGCGGCGAGCATGCCCTGGCTGACGAAACCGGCCGCGAGCGTGCCCACGACCGCCAGCGGGGCGATCCGGAACACCAGGCGCACCGGTAACGGTTGGGGCCGCGGTGGCGCCGGCGCCGGGAACACCGACAGGGTCACCGGCACGACCGCGAGCGAGATCAGCACCGACGCGATCACGAACGGTTCGAATCCGGTCGCACCCAGCAGCGCGTAGACGACCTGGCCGCCCAACAACGACGCCGAGACCACGATCATGTAGATCGCGAACAGCCCTCCCCGTGTCCGGTTCGTGGCGACACCGTTCATCCAACTCTCGCACACGACGTACAACGCGGAGACCGAGAAGCCCACCAGCAGCCGCAGGACGAACCAGCTGACCGGGTCCACCAGCAGCAGGTGGACGAGCACCGCGCCCGATGCCAGTCCCGCGAGCCCCGAGAAGACCCGCACGTGGCCGACCCGGATGATCGCCGGTGGCGCGAAGTACGAACCGGCCACGTAGCCCAGGTAGTACCCGGCGAGCACCAGACCGATGACCCCGGGCCGGAAACCCTCGAGGTCGGCTCGTACCCCGAGCAGGGTGCCGGTGAGACCGTTGCCGACGAGCAGCAGGGAGATCCCGAACAGCAGCGGGGCGGAGTCCCGCAGGGCGCCCCCGAGCCCCTTCACTCAGCGCAACGTCGCCGGGTGCGCGTCGACGACCGCGTCGATGGCGCGCTGTCGCGCTTCGGCGACCTCGGTGTCGTCCAGGGTGTGGTCGGGTGCTTCGAACCGCAGGGTGAAGGCCAGGCTGCGCCGCCCGTCGGTCACGGGGGCGCCTCGGAACACGTCGAACAGCTCCAGGCCCGCGAGACGTCCACCGAGCGCTCCGCGCAACGTCGCCTCGATCTCGTGGACCGGTACCGCGTCGTCGACCTCGAAAGCGAGGTCGACATCGGCCGAAGGGTAACGACTCACCAGCCGGTAGGGCCGCTCGCCGTGGGGGACGGCGGCCAGGGCGGTCAGGTCCAGCGACATCCACGCACAACGTTCGGTCACGTCGAACGCGGCACCCACCGCGGGGTCCACTTCACCGAGTTCGCCGATCGGTCTGCCCGAGACCACGATCCGACCCGACCGGGTCGGGTGCAGTCCGGGAACCGGTTCGTTGGTGAGGTGCGCGTCCGCGAGCGCGAGCGTGTCGCGCACGGTCTGGAACGCCTCCACGGCGCCGACCGCGTCGACCCCGGCCCGGATCACGGCGAGGTGCTCGGTCTCCCGGGGGAGCAGTTCACCTTCCGGCGGCAGGCCGAAGACGTGTCCGATCTCGAAGAACTCGACCGATTCGTTACGCCGTTGCGCGTTCAGCGCCACGGCCTTGACCAATCCGGGCAACAGCGACGGCCGCAGCACCGATTCGGCCGATACGAGCGGGTTGGCCAACTCGATCCCGGTGGGGTCCAGACCGCACCGTGCCAGGTCGTCGGGGGCGAGGAACGGCATCGGTTGGACCTCGGACAGGCCCAGCCCGACCATCGCCCGGCGGATCCGTCGACGGTCCTGCTGCCGGTCATCGAGCCGTCCGACCCGCGCCGCGGTGAGCGGTTGCGGGTCGATCCGGGCGTACCCGTGCATCCGGGCGATCTCCTCGATCACGTCGATCTCGCCGTCGGAGTCGTACCGCCACGACGGGATCGTCACGTCGAAATCGTCGCCGACCGGCTCCGGGACGAACCCGATCGGTTCGAGCAGCCGGCGGATCCGGTCCGCGTCCAGATCCGTGCCCAACACCGCGTTCACCCGCGCCGTCCGCACTCGCACGGGTGCCCGGTCGGGCAGGTCGCCGTGGGCGGCCACCGCTCCGGTCGCGCGCTTCGCACCGCAGATGTCGCCCGCGAGCTGCGCGAACCGTGCGGCCGCGAGCTCGATCACCTCGGGGTCGCATCCCTTCTCGAACCGCGCCGACGCTTCGGTGCGCAGCCCCAGACGCCGAGACGTGCGGCTGACCGTCATCGGCAGGAACCAGGCGTTCTCCAGCAGCACGTCGGTGGTCGAGGCGCCGATCTGGCAACTCGCACCACCCATCACCCCGGCGATACCCACCGGCGTGTCCTCGGCATCGCAGATCAACAGGTCGTCGCCGACGAAGCTGCGTTCGACGTCGTCGAGGGTGGTGAGCGTCTCACCATCCCGGGCGCGCCGGATCCGCAGACCCCCGCCGGGCACCTCGGCCAGGTCGTAGGGGTGGTTGGGTTGGCCGAGTTCCAGCATCACGTAGTTCGAGATGTCGACGAGCGCATTGATCGGTCGCATCCCCAGCTGGACGAGCCGCGTCGCCATCCACTGCGGCGACGTCCCGACCGTGACGTCCCGGAGCACGCTGGCGTGGAAACGCCCGCACAGGTCCGGGTCGACGATCTCGACACCGACCGCCACCGGATCCGCGACGTCGGCCACATCCGGCGACGGCCGTTCGAAGGGGATCCCCATGCGGGCCGCGAGGTCCCGGGCGACACCGGCGACGGACATGGCATCGGGCCGGTTCGGGTTGATCTCCAGGTCGTAGAGGACATCCGGTTCGATCCCGAGCGCGGCCCGCAGATCGGTACCGAGCTCGAGGTCGTCGTCGAGCAGCCAGATCCCCGCGTGGTCCGCGCCGAAACCCAGTTCCTTCGCGGAACACAACATGCCCCGGGATTCCACACCCCGCATCCTGCGGGCGGCGATCTCGAAGTCGCCGGGCAGGACCGTTCCGACCGTCGCGAACGGCACCACGTCACCGACCGAGATGTTCGACGCGCCACACACCACCGGGACCGGTTCGCCGTCTCCCGCGTCGACCAGGGTGGCCCGGATCCGGTCGGCGCCGTCGATCGGCGCGATGTCGAGGATCCTCGCGACGACGACACCGTCCAGGCCGGTACCGACCGTGGTCTGTTCCTCGACGGCCATACCCAGATCGCTCAGGGTCTCGCCGATCTTCTCCGCGTCGTCACCGAGCGGGGCGAACTCGTTCAACCAACTGAGCAGGACCTTCATCAGAACTGCCTCAGGAATCGGATGTCGACACTGGCGATCTCGCGCAGGTCCGCGACGCCGTGGCGCATCGCGGCCAGACGATCCAGACCGAAACCGAACGCGAAGCCCGAATGGACCTCGGGGTCGATTCCGACGTTGGCGAGCACCTTCGGGTTCACCATCCCGCAACCCCCCAACTCGAGCCAGGATCCGTCGGGACGACGGATGTCGAACTCGGCCGACGGTTCGGTGAACGGGAAGTACGAGGGCCGCAACCGGGAGGAGAATCCCTCGCCGAAGTAGGCCTTGGTGAACGCGTCGATCGTGGCGGCCAGGTTCGCGAACGAGATGCCCTCGTCGACGACCAGACACTCGATCTGGTGGAACACCGCCAGGTGCGTCGCGTCCGCGGTCTCCTGGCGGTACACCCGGCCGGGCATCACCGAGTAGATCGGCGGTTTCGTCGTCTCCATCAGGCGGATCTGCACCGGCGAGGTGTGGGTCCGCATGACCACGTCGCCGGGTTCGCCGAGCTGCACGAAGAAGGTGTCCTGCATGTCGCGTGCCGGGTGGTGGGCGGGCAGGTTCAACGCGGTGAAGTTGTGCCAGTCGTCCTCGACCTCGGGCCCTTCGGCGACGGTGAAACCCATCCCGACGAACACGTCCTCGAGCCGCTCCCTCGTCTGGGTCACCAGGTGCAGATGTCCGGGACGGTACGTGGGACGGAGCTCGGTCAGGTCGAGCCGTTCGGCCTCGAGGCGTTCGTACCGCGCTTCGGCTTCGAGCTCCTCGCGGCGTTGCCCGATCGCTTCGCGGATCCGCCCCTGCGCTTCGTGCAGGGCCCGCCCGATGGTCTTGCGTTCGGCCGGGTCCACGTCACGCAACCCGGCCTTGAGTGCGCCCAGTTCCGAGGTCTTGCCGTTCAATGCCCGGTCCAGGTCCCCCAGGGCGTCGAGGGTCCCGGTTCCCCGGATCCGTTCGACACCTTCGGTGACGATCTCGGTGATCCGTTCGATCACGCTGCCTCCTGTCGACGTTGCCGTGCCACCTCGAAACACACCACCGTGCCGGCCATCGCGGCGTTGAGTGACTCGGTCGGACCGGTCATGGGGATCCGTACGGTCACGTCGGCCGTGTCGGCGATCCGGGGATCCAACCCGTGGGCCTCGTTACCGATGAGGATCGCCACCGGTCCGGTCAGGTCCACCTCGTCATAGGCGACCGGTGCGTCCGGGGTCGTGGCGACCGTGGTGTGGGTGGGGCCGAGATCGCCGGGGGTGTCGATGTCGAGGACCGGGACGTGGAACAGCGCACCGGCCGAAGAGCGCAACGCCTTGGGCCCGAACAACTCGACGGTGCCCGGCGTGGTCGCCACGGCGCCGAACCCCGCGGCGACCGCGCTCCGGACGAGGGTGCCGGCGTTACCGGGATCGGCGACGCCGACGAGCGCGAGGACCGTTCGGACCGAGGCGAGTACGCCGGGGTCGTGGTGGCACCGTGCGGCGACGGCGGTCACCGCACGTGGATGCACCGGATCGCTGACCCGACGCAACACTTCGGTGTCGACACCGAAGACCTCGGCGCCGGTCGCCTCGGCGCGATCGAGTAGCTCGGCCAGGGCACCGTCGAACCGTTCGACGTCGACGAAGACCTCGACGATGCGAGTCCCGGCCTGCAACGCCTCGGCGAGCAGGACGGGGCCGTCGACGACGAACGCATCCTCGGTTTCACGGGTCCGTCGACGTGTCGAGAGTTTGCCCAGTCGGACCACACGCTGGTTGCGCGCGGACAACGGGGTGAGCGACCTCGCCACGACCGGCGGGATCAGTCGAGCGCTTCGTTGGCTGCTGCGACCAGCCCGGCGAACGCCGTCGGGTCGGTCACGGCCAGGTCCGCGAGAACCTTGCGGTCGACCTCGATGCCGGCGGTGTGCAGGCCGTTGATGAAACGCGAATACG
>CAZVFF010000044.1:0-3558 GCA_964626395.1 uncultured Iamiaceae bacterium
CACCACGTACCGCACGTCCATCCCGGCCAGGATGCCGCCCACCCGGGTGGTCTCCGAGGCCATCGCCAACTCGAACGCCTCGCCCAGCGCGTCGGAACCCTCATCGGGTGCGGGGGCCCACAGTTCGGTCATGTCGGCCATGCCGTCGTTGGAGACACCCACGACGAGCCCGTCGTCGAGGGACCTGCCGGCGACCGGCACGACCGCGGGGTCACCGACCCAGACGACCCGGAACGGATCCTCGGCCCGTTGGGTGGTGATGAACTCGAGTGCCTGGTCGAGCCCGACCGGGGCCATCCGCCAACGCCCGTCGGCGGCATTGCCCACCAGGGGCAGCACCGCCACGACCACCGCGACGGCGGCCGCGACCGACGAGACCTGGGCGAGCCCGAACCGGAACGACGGCAGGTCGGCTTCGACGGCGGCCGCCCCGCACGCCGCCGCCACGGCCAGACCGATCGCAGCCGGGGCGAGCAGCACCTCGGTGGGCGGCAACGGGATCCCGAACCAGTCCTGCTGGCCCGCCCACAACACCGCCCAGGACACCACCGACACCGACCATGCCCGCACACCCCAGGCGAACCGCCACGAACGGCCGATCACCAACGGCAGCGCGGCGGCCACGAGGAACGCGTACGCCGGCACCCCCGAACCCATCGGACCGGACTGGAACCGCAGGAGCGCGCCCAGGTCGTACCAGCCGTGCACACCACCGCCCCGGCCGGCCAACGACCACCACGACGCCGCGGGTCCGGCGAAGGTCCACGGCAGCATCAACACGCCGGCGACCACGAGGGCACCGGCGGTCGTCGCAGCCAGGCGCAGGAGTCCGGCGACCCGACCGACGAGCAACGAACCGACGACGAGCCCCACGGCGATCGTCACGGCGGGCACGATGATCGCGGGTACGAGCGACCCGGCGACGCCGAGCAGCAGGCCCGAGCCGAGGATCGGCACCCACCAACGCGGAGCGGGAAGCCCGGCCCGGGAGACGTTCCACGGGGTGACCCGCATCGAGCGGACCGCGGCGTGCAGCATCCAGGGCACGGCCGCGTAGACGATCAGTCCGGCCCAGGAACCGCGGGCGAGCGCGTTCCAGGGGACCGGCACCGCCGCGTACACGACGGTCGCGATCAGTTGCGCCCGCCGGGAACCGATCGCGCGGGTGACCCGCCAGGCGCCGAACAGACCGATCGGGACGGGGAGCAGGATCGCGACCCGTCGGAGCACGCCCAGGGCGCCACCGAACACGGTGCCGGCGACGGCCATCGGGCCGATCCCGGCGGATTGCGCCGTGGCCGAACCCAGGCCGGTCGGGTTCCACGTCGACCACCACAGGTGCCACAGGTCCGACAGCCCCGCCGGCGGTGCCGCGAACGACCCGACCGCCGGCAACGATCCGAAGAACAACTCGCGGGAACCGACCACCACCACCAGGGCGAGGCCGAGCAGCGCCCAGGTGATCAGCGAATAGGAACGACGCGGGGTGCCGGTGCGCACGAACCCGTCGGAGTCGGCCTCGTCGGTTCCGGCGTCCAGGCCGTCGGTGACCGCGGAGGCCTCCACGTCGGCGTCGGCGCGCGCCCGGCGATGTGCCTGGACGACCCCGTCGAGGCGGGCCCACGAGCGGGTCTGCAGACGTCGGATCTCCCGGTCGTCGCGTTCGCGGATGGCCCGCACCCGTTTGCGGGACCGGGCGATCGTCGGGATCGAACGCAGCGTGGTCCCCCACGCCGACAGTTGGGCACGGGCGTGGGAACGGCGTCCGATCGCGAACTCGACGATCGCCTCGGCGATCGAGATGACGACCAGCTGCGGGATCAGCAACAGCAGTCGGCGGAGCCGGGTGTTGGAGAACACCGTGCGCATCCGGTGCGCGGCGTCGACCCGGGTCAACCGCGACACCTCGACCCGTTCGGCCAGCATCTCGCGGTGGCGGACACGGGCGCGGGGCGCGACGACGACCCGGGCGCCGACCAGGTGGGCGCGCCAACACAGATCGAGATCCTCGCCGAGCAGGTCGATGCCCGGGTCGAACCCGCCGAGGTGGCTGAACAGGTCGGCCCGCACCAGGGTGCAACCGCCTTCCACGGCGAACACGTCGCGCACCGCGTCGTGTTGACCCTGGTCGAGTTCGTGGTGTTCCGCGTACGGGGCGCGTCCGGCGGACACGTCGATCGTGAACCCGACACTCAACAACCGTTCCGGATCGTCCCAGTCGACGAGCTTGGGGCCGACGATGCCGGCGTTGGACCGGAACGCCTCGGAGACGAGTTCGTGCACGCAGTCCGGGTCGAGCACGACGTCGTCGTGGCACAGACAGTGGAAGGAGGCGCCGCTGACCAGTTCGAGCGTCTCGTTCAAGGTGGGGCCGAAGCCGACGTTGTGTTCCAGACGACGGACGAACGCGCCGGGCAGGACCTGTGCGATACGCGGGGTGGGGTCGATGTCGCTGTCGGCGTCGATGACCAGCACCGACAGGTTCTCGTAGGTCTGCTCACCCAGGGATCGCAGGGTCTGGTCGAAGGATTCGTCGGGATTGTGGACGACCACGACGGCGACCACGGGCGGAGCGACATCGCCGGTGTAGGCCGGATCGTCCGCCCCCGACGCCCCGGGGCCGGACCGGTCCGCGTCGGCCCCGTCGTCGGGCGCGTCGTTCAGATCCGCCAGTTCGGCGAACGCCTCGGTCGGGGTGGTCAGGATGATGTGGTCGTCCGACTCGGGCGTCGGCGTGTCGTCGGCATCCACGGTGCCCCAAGCGTAGTGACCGGTCGCTCCACCGCCCGTGACCGGTCGCGGCCGCACCGGAGGGTCCGGTCCTCTAACCTCGTGCCGGGGCCGGCCGGGACCGGAGAGAACGTCGACGCGGAAAGGACCGCCATGTCACTGCTCGCAGGAATCGTGAAAAGCATCGAGGAGAACGAGGAACTCGACGACATCTCCGACAAGCTGTCCGGCCCGATCGGGGACCTGACCCGACCGGACACGGTGAAGCAATTGTTGTCGGGAGGCTGGCTGGGACACCAGCTGCACCCGATGTTGACCGACGTGCCGCTCGGTGCGTGGTTGAGCGCATCGGCGCTCGACATCCTGGGTGGCAAGGCCGAAGGTCGGGCCGCACGGCGTCTGGTCGGCCTGGGCGTGCTCGCCGCGATCCCGACCGCCGCATCCGGCGCATCGGACTGGGTCGACACCTACGGCGGCGAGAAGCGCGTCGGCGTCGTCCACGCGATCGGCAACGGCGCGGCCATGGTGTTGCAGGCGGCGTCGTGGCGTTGCCGCCGCAAGGGCAACCGCGGCCGGGGCATCGTGTTGTCGTTGGCCGGATTGGGTGCGGCACTGTCGGCGGGCTACCTGGGTGGACACCTGTCCTACGGCCTGGGCGTCGGCGTGAACCACACCGCGTTCGAGTTCGGCCCCGGCGACTGGACCGACGTGGCCGCCGAGGCCGACCTGGTCGACGACCGGCCGATGCGGGTCGACGCCGGCGGTGTGCCGGTGATGGTCGTGCGACACCGTGGGCGCGTGCACGCCCTGTCGGCGCCGTGCGTGCAC
>CAZVFF010000044.1:3568-12619 GCA_964626395.1 uncultured Iamiaceae bacterium
CCGCCGGGGGGGGGCGGGTGTGGGGCGGGCCCCCGGGGGGGGGCGCGCCCCCCCTGGGGGCGCGGGGCCCCCACGCCGGTGGTCCGCTCGACGAGGGCGAGATCCGCGACGACTGCGTGGTGTGTCCGTGGCACCAGAGCCACTTCCGGCTGTCCGACGGTGCCGCACTGCGCGGACCCGCGGCGATCGCCCAGCCCGCCTGGGACATCCGGGTGACCGAAGGTCGGGTCGAGGTCCGCTCGGCCTGAGGTGCGGTCCGTGGGCATGTGTCCACTGCCACAGTTCGGAGTGCTTGCAATTGTTTAACACGCTGGCTAATCTTGCTAGCAGTCGCAAACACCCGATCACAGGAGCCAACCGTGCCCGAGCTCAACCTCCCCGAAATCGAACTGCCGGAAATCGACCTCGACCAGGTCACTTCGCGTCTGCGTGACGCCGCATACGTCGCGATCGGCTTCGGTGTGCTCACCTTCCAGAAGCTGCAGGTGCAGCGTCAGGAACTCACCGAGCAGGCCCAGGAGCTGACCAGGGACATCCCCGAACAGGTCACCGCACAGATCGAGGACGTCCGCCAGAACATCGACAAGATCACCAGCGAGGCCACCAGCCGGCTGGAGAAGTTCGCCGGCAACTTCGACGAGCAGATCAAGGCCGTCGAGGAGCGCCTGACCGAGCTCGAGGCCCGGATCGACACCATCCTCGACGAACTGTCGGCCAAGCTGCCCGATCAGGCCGCCGAGCTGGTCACCCAGGCCCGGGACGCCGCCCGCGACGCCCGGACCCAGGTGCGTTCGCTGGTGGGTCGCGCCGCCTGATCGCAAAGCCCGTCGGAACCTGGGTCCCCCTTCCCAGGGCCGACGTGGCCGGGTCGTACCGGGCACAGCCCAGGTCCCCGGCCACATCCCCGGATGTCCGTCGATCCCCCTTCGGCGGCCCGGGACACCAAGCGGAGGACCCTTCCCCCGAGGGTCCTCCGCTCTTGGTTTTCCCCCACCTCCCCCGCGTCACGAAATTCGGAGCGGAATCGTCCCGGGCGGGCCGGACCGCTCCGAATTTCGTCGTGTGTGGCGATGGCCCCGATGACCCACCCCGTGGGATCCGACCATGCAGCGGCCCGGGCCCTAACATGTCGCCGATGTCGAGTGCCGTGGACGCCGATGACTTCCGCGCCCGGGTGGCCGGACTCGCCGCTGGTGCGGCCGGGGACGTGACCGACCCCCGCGGCGATCCCCGGGCCCTGTTGGGGCGGATCCGCGGGAACCTCGAGACCGCGTCCCGACTCGCCGACCGGATGCGCACGATCCCCGACGACACCCGTCTGCGTGGGGTCAAACAGGCCGTCGCCAGCGGACTCCGCCCGATCACCGCACCCCAGGCCGACTACAACGCCGCGATCCTCGAATCGGTCCTGATCCTGGGCGAGACCCTCGACGAGGTGCTTCACGAACGCGAGACGATCCGTAGCCTCACCGAGGCCGTCCGCGACCTGGGCACGTCGGTCGACCGGTTCGCCGAGCTGGCCGTCCGGGCCGACGAGGCGGCCCTGGCACGGTTCGACGCCGGCGACACCACCGGCGACGAACCGACCCTGGAGTACCTGCTCGAGCGCATCCACGCGTTGCGCCACCAGCTGGACGAGGCGATCGGCCATCCCACGGCCGAGGACGCCGCCGGGGACGATCTGCGGGCACGGGTCGCGGTGCTGCGTGCCCGCCAGAACCTGCTCGTCCGGGCGCACGCGGACCGCGGTGTCGACGACGACCACGGCACGCGGGTGTCGAATGCCACCTTCGACCGGTTGTACGAACACTTCGAGGACCGTTTCCGCGGGTCACGTGACTTCGTCACCGAGATGCTGCAGGTCCACGTGGCCACGATCACCGCGACCGACGCCACCGGACCGGTGATCGACGTGGGGTGCGGGCGCGGCGAATGGTTGGAACTGCTCGCGGCGAACGGCGTCGAGGCCTACGGGCTCGACGCCAACAGCATCGCGGTCGCGCGCTGTCGGGAACGGGGCCTGGACGCCCGCGACGACGACGTCATCGGGCACCTCACATCGTTGGAGCCCGGGTCGGTGCGCGCGATCACCGCCTTCCACGTCGTGGAACACCTGCCCTTCGACGACACCGTCGGCTTCCTGGACGCGGCACTCGTGGCGCTCGCACCCGGTGGCGCGCTGATCCTGGAGACCCCGAACCCCACGAACCTGACCGTGGGCGGTTCGTTCTTCTGGATCGACCCGACCCACATCCGCCCGATGCACCCCGAACTGCTCGAGTTCCTCGTGACCGAACGGGGTTTCATCGATGCGACGGTCGAGTGGCTCCACCCCCGCGACGATCTGCGCCGGGGTCACGCCGACCTGGTGACCCCGCCGGCGACGCCCGACGACACCGCGGCGGCGGACACCGCGGGTCGCAGCGAGGCCGCGGTGGAACGGATCAACGACTGGATCTTCGGGCACCTCGACTACGCGATCGTCGCCCGGAAGTCCCCGGCCGCCGGACCCGTGACCTCGTGAGGCACCGTTCGGGCCGCACCCGTGTCGTGATCGACGGCAAGCCGTTGGTCGACGACCATTTCAGCGGGGTCGGCAACTACACGATGCACCTGCTGGGTGCCCTCGACCGCCTGCTCGACGAACGGGACGATCTCGATGTGCGGCTCGCGGTGCCGACAGCCCGACGCAACCGCCTGCCCGCCTACCACTTCCGGCGGATCCGTCCACTCGGAATGCCGATCGCCCACAGCACGTTCCGTCGGATGGTCGAACGGGACCGCCTCCCCCCGATGGATCTGCTGTTGGGGCGGGCCGTCTACTTCTTCCCCGACTTCGCGAAATGGCCGCTACGCCACTCCCCGTCGATCACCGCCGTCCACGACCTGTGTTTCGTCCAGGTCCCCGAGATGGTCCACGAGGCCAACGGCGCGTTCCTGCGCCGGGTCGTGGCCCGCTCGGTCGCGGAATCCGACGCGGTGACCGCGTTGACCCGCACGATGGCCGACGAGATCATCGACGTGTACGACGTCCCGTCGGATCGCGTCCACGTCGTTTCCTGTGCGGTGGACGAACGCCACTTCTACCGTCGTTCGGCCACCGAGATCGACGAGGTGACGCGTCGCCACGGCATCTTCGGTGACTACATCGTCGCCGTCGGCAACTTCGAACCGCGCAAGAACCATCTGCGGCTCATCGACGCGTTCCGTGCCCTGCCCGACGAGGTCGCGAACCGCTTCACCCTGGTGCTCGTGGGTGCGGGAGCATGGAAGGAAGCCGAGATCATCGAACGCATCGACCTGGCCGTGTCCGAGGGGCGCCGGGTGACGATGCTGCAGAATTCGGTCGGCTACGCGGACCTGCCCGCGATCTACAGCGGCGCCACGATGAGCGCGTACGTGTCGGTGTACGAGGGGTTCGGCATGCCACCGTTGGAGTCGATGGCCTGTGGGACCCCGGTGCTGGCCGGCAACGCGTCGGTCCTGCCCGAGGTCACCGGTTCCGCTGCGGTCGCGGTCGACCCGTTCGCCACCGAGGACATCACCCGGGGCATGTTGGAGCTGGCCGGGGACGACGAGTTGCGCGGTGCGCTGGTCCGGGCGGGTCACGACAACGTCGACCGGTTCGACTGGGAGGACGCCGCCCGGGTGTTGATCGGCATCATCGACGAGGTGGCGCGATGACCGTCCGTGTCGGTGTCGATTTCCGGGTCTTCCAGGTGGGCCACCAGTTCCGCGGGATCGGCCAGGTCGCCGAGCAGGCCATCACCCGGATGGACCAGCGGTTGGGACCCGACGCGGCCTTCGTGCTGTTCGTCGACCCCGACGGTCCCGACGTGTCCGACCTGCCCGAACGAATGCTGTCCACGTCGCGTGAACGGGTGCAGCTGACCTATCCCAACCCCCGCTACCCGCGGCTCGCGAAACTCCGGGGACCCCTCAGCCCCGAACGCGAGGAACTGTTGCGCGCACGCTGCGACGTGTTCGTCCAGTTCGACTTCATGTTGGGTGTCCCCGAGGCGGTGCCCTCGGTGGTGGTGGTCTACGACCAGATCCCCCTGCTGCTCGGCGACGCCCACCCCCAGCACTACCGGCCGCACTTCACCGCGGCACGTCGGGCCGGCATGCCACTGAAACAGGCGGCCTACAAGGGCGCGACACGGATCATCTACGAGCGGATGCTCGCCGCCGCGTTGAACCGTGCCGACGGCGTCGTCGCGATCTCCGAACACACCGCGGCGACCACCCGGGACTTCGCGGGGTCCCACGGGGTGACCGGTGTGGACCACAAGATCCACGTCGCGCACCTCGGGCACTCCACCGGGGGGGACCGTGGACCCTCGCAGCCCGACGTCATGGCGATGCACCGGCTGCGCGGGCTCGGCCTGATCGACACCCCCTTCGTGTTCTTCATGGGCGGCACCGACGACCGCCGTCGCATCGACGACCTGGTCGCCGCGTACAACAGCCTGCGTGCCCGGGGCCGGGAACTGAAGCTGGTGCTGGCCGGCTACGACTTCGTCACCCCGCGGGCGGTGCTGTCCGAACCGACCCGACGGGCGTTGCTGGAGTCGTCGTACCGGCACGACATCCACCTGCTCGGCTACGTCGACGACGCGACCCGACGCTGGCTGTACGAACACGCCGAGGCGTTCGTGTTCCCGAGCCTGCACGAGGGTTTCGGCCTACCCGTGGTCGAGTCCCTCGGTCTGGGTTGCCCGGTCGTGGCCTACGACAACACCTCGATCACCGAGGTCGCCGGTCCGAACTGCGTGCTGGTGGACAACCGCTGGGAACAACTCGCGGCCGGGATCGTCGCCCTGATGGACCGTGACACCGACACCCGGGCCGCAGACGCGGCCGCCGGGCGGGACTGGGCCGCCCGGTTCACCTGGGATTCCTTCGGCACGACGATGACCGACCTGGTCACCGCGGCCGCCGGCCGCTGAACCGGCCCGACCTCAGCCGCCCGAACCGCTCAGTACCCGCCAACCCTCGCCGCTGCGGGCCAGGCCGTCGAACACGTCGGTCTCGTTGCGGGCGCGTTCGAAGATCCGCGTCCAGGTCTTCGCGCCGCCGTCGTCGACGGCTCGTCCGAAGATCAGACGGTAGGACTGGTCCACGAAGTAGCGCGAGTACTCGGCACTGCCCACGATCCGTTCGGCCACGGTCCGTCGGCTCATCTGGCCGGTGTCCAGCTGGTGGGTCCAGGTGCGGAACCCACCCGGGTCGACGGTGCGGCCCAGCAGATCCCGGTACAGGCAACGCACGAACTCGGCGTTGTCGCCGTCACCGCAGCGACGGTCGTACTCGCCGGACCCGGCGAGCCCGGACAGCACACGGTCGTTCTGGCCGGTCTTGGCCAACACGCCCGTCCAGGTCTGCAGGCCGCCCGGATCGACCAGCCGGTTGGACATCCCCCGGTAGTCCTCGGCGACGACCGCCTCGGAGTGTTCGTGCACGGCCAGGATGAGCCGCACCATGTCGGCCCGGCTCCGTCCCCCGACCAGGTATTCGGTCCAGGCGCGGGTCTCGGCACTGTCGGGCGAACGCCCGAGGAACAGTTCGTACATCGACGTGGTGTAGGTCGCCGCCGCGGTGGCGTCGACCGCGGGCACCGTGGTCGTGGTCGTGCTCGTCGTGGTGGCGACCGTCGTCGGGGTGGTCGGTGTGCCGGTCGGTGACCCGAACCAGTTCGTGAAGATCGTGACGAACGCCTCGTTGGCCGACACGTGCGGGGTGTAGGTGTACAGCGTCGCGGTCGGACCGTTGGTCATCGTGATCGACTGACCCGAGATCGTCGCCGTGCCGTCGTAGTAGATCATCGGCGCACCGGCGTACGCCTGTCGGTAGCCCTTGGTGTAGTAGCCGTAGTTGGGCACGGTCTGGTTGTCGCGCCAGTTCAGGTTGCCGATGGCGCGTTGGCGGTTGAACTGCAGCTGCCAGGCCCCGTGGTTGACCTGCGCGGAGAATCCGGCGTGTTGCTGCGCCGACACGCAGGTGCCGGTGATGCCCAGTGCCGGGTAGTTGTACCGGGAACCGCCGTCGGGGCACGCGTAGCCCATCGCCGACCAGTACCTCCAGTCGGTGCACCCGCCGCTACCGGTGACCAGTGACTGTTCCTTCTCCAGGGTGACGAGCAGCACCTGGGGGTTGACCCCGTACAGCAGGGCCGACGAGCGGATCACCTCGGCGGCGGAGGTGTCGGCCCCGTAGGCGGAATAGTCCAGTGGCCGCGGTGCGCGGTGGTTCCGCAGGCACGAGTTCGGATAGCGGTTCAGGAACGCCTGGATCTGCGCGGTGGTCATCGTGCCGGTGGCGTCGAACACCGCGTCGGAGATCAACAGGTTCCGGTTGAACGACGCCGCACCGGCGTTCTCGGGTCCGGTGTTGCCCGGTGAGACCGCGAACACCATCGCGCACACCGCGACGAAGACGGCGACGCGGGACCCGCGGGTCCCGGGGCGTCGGCGGGAACGCCCGCGGCGTCGTCGACGAGACGGGTCGGTCGTCATGTCAATCGACCACGACCAGGTCGCGTGCGTCGGTCACGGTCACCTCGTGGCCGCCACGGATCGCCACGACCTCGACCCGGTGGTTGCCGGGCGTCAGTCCGATCCCGTCGGGGGTCCAGTCCCAACTCACCACGCCGGAATCACCGACGGGTTCGGCTTCGAGGCTGCCCACGACCCGGTCGCCCGACAGGAACCGGATCTCGCAGGTGGCACCGGGTGAGGTCTGACAGACCGAGTGGCCGTCCCGGGGTGCACCGGTCCCGGTGAGCGACAGCTCGTGGGTGTTGATGAACAGTCCGGTCGGCGCCAAGGGCGGGTCACCGGCCACGGTGTCGGGTGTGGCCGGGTCCGGGTCGCCGGTTGCGCCCGGCGCACCCGCGTCTGTGCCGGTCGGTTCTCCGGTTCCGGATCCGGTGTCGTCGGTGCCCGAAGGCGCGTCGGTGGGCGGTGCCTCGGGGGCGACGGTGGTGGTGACCACCGTGTCGTCGCCGGCTTCGAGCACCGGATCCGACGAGGCGCACCCGACGGTGACGGTCGCGCCCAGCGCGAGCCCGACACCGAGGACGAGCCACCGCGAGCGTCCGCTCCGGTGTTGGGAAAGAGACATTCGTGTAATTCCAGCACAGAAGTTCACCCTGCACAAGGGGTCGGGTCCGGGGCTACGCTCCCCGGACCGTGTCCGATCGTCCACTCCCCGTCGCGTTCGACGCGACCGCCGGGCTGGGTCGGACCACCGGCGTGGGGACGTTCGCGAGCTCGACGCTGCGCCGACTCGCCGAACGGCCGGGCCTGGCGATGCGCGCGTACGCGTTGACCTGGCGGGGACGCGACGGACTCGCCGCAGCCGTGCCCCCGGGGGTGGAGGTACGGAACCGACCGGCCGCCGCCCGGCCGCTGCGCGCACTGTGGTCCCGGATGGATTTTCCGCCGGCGGAGATCTGGACGGGACGGGTCGACGTCGTGCACGGCACCAACTACGTCGTGCCCCCCACCCGTCGAGCCGGGGCGCTGGTCAGCGTGTTCGACCTCACCCCCGTCCACTTCCCCGAGATGTGCACCCGCGACACCCTGGCCTACCCGGGTCTGATCGCCCGGGCGGTGGCCCGTGGCGCCTGGGTGCACACCTGCTCCGAGTTCGTCGCGGATGAGATCCGCGCCACGTTCCCGGTCGATCCGGACCGGGTGGTGGTGGTCCCCGCGGGGGTCACCGCGGACCGATCGGTGGACTCGTTCGCCCGCGTGGGTGACGCCGTCAGCCGCCTGGACCGCGACGACGATCCGTTCCTGCTGGCACTGGGCACCGTGGAACCCCGCAAGGACCTGCCCGCACTGGTCGCCGCGTTCGACCGGTTGGCGGCGGAACGCCCCCGGTTGCGCCTGGTGGTCGCCGGACCCGACGGTTGGGGCACCGCCGACTACGACGCGGCGGTCGCCGCCGCCACCCACCGCGACCGGATCGACCGGGTCGGCTGGGTGGGTCCGGCCGAACTGCCGATGTTGCTGGCCAACGCGGCGGTACTGGTGTACCCGTCCCGTTACGAGGGTTTCGGGCTACCACCCCTGGAGGCGATGGCCGCCGGCGTGCCGGTGGTGACCACCGACGCCGGGTCGTTGCCCGAGGTGGTCGGCGACGCCGCGGTGATGGTGTCCGCCCGGGCACTGGTCGAGGACCGTCCCGCCGGGGTGCGGGCGCTCGCCGACGCGATCGCCGGGGTGCTCGACTCCGACGACGAGGCCCGCGCGGCGTGGATCCGACGTGGCCGGGCCCGGGCGGCCTCGTTCGACTGGGACGACACCGCGGCGGGACTCGACGCGCTGTACCACCGGGTCGCGGGCGGCTGACCCGCCCATCCGGGGCGTTGCCCGTTCAGTCCCGGTGGTGTTCGAAACGCAGGGGGAACGCGACCCGACCGACGGCACGACCCGGGTTCATGACCTGGATGTGCTCGTCCGATTCGAAATGGTCGTACTCCTCGCCCTCGTGGGCGTGCATGCCGACGTGGAACTCGTAGTCGCCGTCGAGCAACGGCACCGAGGTGAAGTCGAACACGACCTCACCGGTACCTTCCACGTGGTCGATCTCGGATCCGGCGATCTCGGTGTTGGTCCCCAGGATCAGGTTGCCCGTCGGGTCGAAGATGTTGATGGCGAACACGACGTCGTCGATCCTCTCGGGTGCGTCGTAGCCGCAGTGGATCCGCAGCGGCTCGCCCGGTTCCAGATACGGCTTGTCGCCCGGGTACTCCAGTTCGACCTTGGTGAACGACACCTTCCTGGACAGGGCCCGTTCGGGCACGTCGTCGAGTTCATCACCTTCCAGGCCCTCGGCGAAGGCGAGTCCGCGACGGATCAGCGAGTCGCGGAACGCGCGGATCGCCGGGCCGGGTTCGTCATCGGCGATGACCTCGCCGCGGTCGAGGACGACACCGTGCTGGCACACCTGGCGCAGCATGTCGGCGGCGTGGGTGACCACCAGGATCGTGCGCCCCTCGTTCTGCAGTTCGGCGACCTGTTCCAACGACTTGCGTTGGAACGC
>CAZVFF010000045.1:0-12338 GCA_964626395.1 uncultured Iamiaceae bacterium
AACGTGCCGGCGCGTCGGCACGGTCCACGACGTGTGCGTCGGGTGTGACCGCGCCGGACACGAGCTGTTCTCCGAGCCCTTCGACGACCTCCAGACGCATCGCGCCGGGCCGGCCGGCCGGGTCGACGGTGAACAGCACCCCCGCCAGGCGCGGATCGAGCATGGCCATCACCACGACCGCCATCGCGAGGTCGTCCTCGTCGATCCCCCGGTAGTGGCGGTAGTTGCGTGGTGAGGGGTACCACGTCGACGCCCACACCAGCCGGACCGTGTCGTGGGCGTCGGCGACCGTCCGGTTCAGGTACGTCTCGTACTGGCCGGCGAACGACGCCGATCCGGTGTCCTCGGCGGTGGCCGACGACCGGTACGCGACCGGGCCGCCGGCGGCGACCTCGGTGACGAGCCGGTCGATTCGTGTCGCGACGTCGTCCGGCAGCGGTGTGCCCAGGAACACCTCGTCGACCGCCGAACGGGCCGAGGGGTCGTCTCCGGGTCCCGGTGGGGGAGCGTCCCGCAGGGTCGCCAGGAACGCCGCGACGGCCGGGGTCGCCGTGAACGCCCGGTACGCATCGGTGGTGACCACCCCGGTGGTGGGCACGTTCGCCCCCAGGGCGACGAGCCGATCGAGCGCGGAACCCTTTCCGCCGGCGTCGGCGACCGTGAGCCCCGAACCCGTGAGGCGCCGCGCGTACGGTGTGGTCACCGTCGCTCCCCGTCGTTGCTGATCCCCGCACGCAGACGCGACACGGCACGGCTCGCGAGTTCGTCGGGTGTCTCCCCGGTCGCCGACGAGGTGCGTTCCACCCAGGTCTGCAGGTCGCGACGCAGCAGCACCCCACGACGACGGTCCTCACCGGTGGTCAGCGCGGCGATTCCGAGTGCGAGCAACCCGAACAGGACGGCCGACGCGGTGTGACCACCCCGGGCGGCGTCGACGCATCCCACGACCGAGATCAACACGAGTGACCAGCCACTGGCCAGTACCACGACTCTGTGCATGTTCGACCTCGATGACTCGTCGGAAGATCTCGACGTCGGAGGCGCTTTTCAACGTCGGCGGCGACGGTGTACACGGAAAAACCGGAAAGCGGTGAACGAATATTCCCGCACGTCGATACCGTGACCCCGGAGGCACTGGTGACCGGCCGATGGCCACCGTGGAGCGGCCTGTGTTCTCGAACCACGATTCACCGGAGAGCCGAGGATCCTCGGGCGGCGCGCCCACGACCGGGACGATGTCCGGATCGTCGGGCCGGTCGGGCCTGCGCGCATCGGTGCCGGCCACGTTCGGTCAGCTGCATCGCCGAGTGCGGTGGTTGTTGCCGGTGCTCGCGATCGTGGTGGTCGTCCTGGCCTTCCTGGCACGTCTGGACGCGCTGCCCTGGGATCTGTCGCTGGCCGAGTGGATCGCCCGCCACCGCACCGCCCGCTGGGACGACTTCTGGGGTTCGGTCACCAAACTCGGCGGTTACAACCGGGTCGCGGTGGTCGTGGTCGTCTGTGCGGTCGTGGCGTGGTTCAAGTCCAGGGCGTTGGCGATCGCGATCGTCGTCCTGGCGTTGCTGTCACCGCTGTTGGTGGAGGTCCTCAAGCAGATCGTCGCCCGACCCCGACCGCCGATCGAACTCGCGTTGCACCACCATCAGCCCAGTGGTTTCTCGTTCCCGAGCGGCCACCCGCTCGCCGTGGCGGCGAGCTGGGGGTTCGTCCCCCTGGTCGTGGGGTTGTACACGAACAGCCGACGGATCTTCTGGCTCACGGTGGCCGCGGTGTGGTCGCTGGTCGTGGTGATCGCGGCATCACGGGTCTACGTGGGTGCCCACCACGCCACCGACGTGACGGCGTCTTTGCTCCTGGCCCTGTTGTTCGTCGCCGGTTCCGAGGTCGTGATCGACTGGATCCACGAACGCCACGACCGTCGCATCGAGCGACGACGGATGACCGGGTCGGGTCGCGAGGAGTACGACTGACCGACCTTCGCTGTGCGGGTGCGGGTGCGGGTGCGGGTTCGGGGTCGTGCCCGGTCCGGTCGGTGGACGGGATGGTCGGTTGACGGGCCGGTCGGTCGACGGAACGGTCAGTCGACGGGCCGGTCGGTCGATGTGCCGGTGGTGGCAGCGGATTCGTTCGGACACGACTCGTTGTTCTTCACCACCGACAGTGCGACACCCGATTCGGGGGTGAACGCGGCACCCGGAGCGGGTTCCTGGGAACACACCGTCCAGTTCTCGTGGATGATCTGACGCCGTCCGTCGCCGCTCGCATCGGTGACCGCGACGGCGTCGTCGACCCGCCCGTCGGTCAGATCCACGATCTCACCTTTGGCGTCGGCGAGGTTGCGGCCGACCACGTCGGGCATCGTCCACAGCCCGGAGATCTCCGGCGCGTCGGCCACCGGTGCCGGTGACGCCGTCGTCGGTGGTGCGGTCGTCGAGGTCGGCATCGGTGACGTGGAGGTGACGGTCGTGGCCACCCGAGCGCGGACGGTGTCGGAACGTTCGGGTTGCACGAGCCAGCGGACCGACAGTGCGATCACGGCGAGCAGTGCGACCGAGATCCACACCCATCGACCGCCGAGGTGCTGCAGGACACCGCGTTCACCGGGTCCGTCGGTGTCGTGCTGTGGGGACTCCACTGGTCACCTCGCCCGTGATCGGTCTGCGGGTCCCCATTCTGCCCGGGTCCGGGGCCCGTGCCCACCGGCCGGTGTGCGCCCGTGCGCGCGAATCGTGGCCGCGCGCCCGCGTGCCCGCAGCGTCAATCGAATGCGAGCGTCAGCCGTTCGGGGCCGAAAATGCCGATCGGGGGTCGCCAGGTGACCTCACCGGCGATCCGCACGCCGGGCAGGGCGGCGACGAGTGCCCCGAACGCCTCGGCCAACTCGACGCGCACCAGGTTGGCGCCCAGGCAGTAGTGCCGGCCGCCACCCAGCGAGCAGATCGATTCGCGGGTCGCGCCCACGTCGAACCGCTCGGGGGCGTCGTACACGCTCGGGTCGTGGTTCCCGCTGTGCAACGACAACGACACGGCGGTGCCCGCGGGGATCGCGTAGCCGGCCAACTCGACGTCGTCGGACGCGATGCGGGGCACGCCGCCGACCGCGCCGCGGTACCGGAGGATCTCCTCGACCGCACCGGGCACGAGCGACGGATCGTCACGCAGGCGTCGCCACTGGTCACCGTGGTGCGCGAAGAACCACATGCCCAGGCCCAGCTGGTTCCGGGTCGTGTCGTGGCCGGCGAACAGCAGCGACATGATCATCGACGCGACGTCGTCCTCGGTGCGTTCGGGGTCTTCCCTGCGTGCGGCCAGCAACGCGGTGACCAGGTCCTCCCGGGGTCGGGCGTTGCGGTCGACGACCAGTTCGGAAACGTACGCCGCGAGGTTGCCCAGGCCCCATTCGACCTCGTCGCGGTGGTCTGCCAACTCGGCCGACAGGGCCCAGGTGATCGCGGCGTTCCAACGGGCGAAGTCGGCGTGATCGGACTGGGGCACGCCCAGGATGTGGCTGATCACCCGGATCGGCAGCTGGTCCGCGAACGCCCCCATGAACTCGCAGTCGGTCCGGTCGAATCCGTCGATCAGCTCGTCGGCGAGCTCGGCGATGGCACCGCGGTGGACCTCCACGGCCCGTGGGGTGAGGGATTTCGTGACGATGCGTCGCAGGCGGATGTGCCGTTCCCCCTCGGTTGCCAGCACCGAGTTCGCGAACCCCGATGCGAGCGAGTCGTCGTCCGCGCCCTGGCCGGCAAGCAGTTCGGCGATCCCGCTGCGTAGGCGCTTGTCGCCCAACGCGGCGTGTACGGCCGCGTGGCCGACCACCATCGCGCCCATGGGTGTGCGCAGCACGGGGCTCGTGTGTTGCAATTCGGCCAGGCGGGCCCGGCGCAGGTCCGATCCGGGCTCCCCGTTGGTGGCGGTGTCGAACAGATCGATGAACGGTGCGTCCGCGAGTGCGATGACCATGCCGTCCCCTTTCGTTTCCCCTTGTGGGCTCACCGTATCCAACGTCGGCGGCCGGTCCGAAGTGGTCTTCGGCACCGCTTCGGGCCTTCGCACGGCGGGCGGGCACCACTAGCCTCCACCGACCATGGCGGCACTGAGTGTGTGCACCTTCACCCGGGATCCGGCGGCCGCGGTGGCGCTTTCGCTCCGCCGGTTCCGGCACGTGGCGGACGAGATCGTGGCGGTGGTCGACGAACGTGCCGATCCACGTGGACGGGAAGCGTTGCGCCAGGTGTGCGACCGGGTGATCGTGGCGCCGTTCCAGTGGCCGCTCGAGGCGAACCTGGCCTGGTTGGAGGCCCGGTGCAGCGGTGACTGGATGCTGCGGATCGACGGTGACGAGGTGCCGAGCACCGCGTTGCTGCGACGCCTGTCGGAGGGTTCCTGGGCGGACGGGGTCACCCACGTGTCCATCGCTCGACGTTGGCTGTGGCGGGACGCGACGACGATGCTCGACCAGGCACCCTGGTGGTTGGATCCCCAGACGCGACTGGTGCGGCGGGGCGTGGCCGACTGGCCCGGTGTCGGTACCGGTGCCCACGGTGTGCCGATGGTGTCCGGGCGGTCGCGTCTGCTGGTCGAACCCCTCTACCACCTGGATCTGCTGGTCACCGCCACCACCGAACGGCTCGCACGAGCCCGGTCCTACGAGGCGTCGAGCCCCGGGTTGATGACTCCGGACGGGGTGAACCAGAACATCGGGTACTACCTGCCCGAGGCCCGTGCGGCCACGTTGCGCACCCGGCCGGTGCCCGACGAGGACGCGGATCCGCTCGTCTCGATCGTCGATGCGTTCCGGGGCGCGGGGCCTGCCCCGGCACGGCTTCCCCGGGCGGAGGGGTCCGACACCTCCGACACGCCCGACGGTGGTCGCGTCGACCCGCCGCCGGTGCGGGTGATGGGGCGGGTCGATCCCGGACCTCGACGGGGTGACGTGCACCTGGAGTTGTTCTCGATGCCGGCGTCGCCGCTTCTGGAGGGGTCCACGGCGGCGATCACGGTCACGGTCCGTAACGATTCGCCGGTGGCGTTCACCGGTGCGGATCGTTCCCCGGTGGTCGTGGGTGCCCGGATCCTGGACAGGTGGGGTCGGGTCGTGGCACCCGAGGCACGGGCCCGGTTGCCCGCCCGGTTGGAGCCGGGCGCGACCGAGACGGTGACGGTCCGTGTGGGGCCGCAACCCGCCGCCGGTGCCCACACGATCGAGGTCGGGGCGTTGCGGGAACGGGTCGCGTGGTTCGAACCGACCCTGCGGTTCCCGGTGACGGTGACCCGGCCTCGCCGGGTGTCGATCACCAGTGGTGTGTCGCCGTCGCCGCATCTGGGAGACGACCTGATCGTCGCCACGGTGCTGGATGCCTTGGCGTTGCACGCGTTGGACATCCAGGTGGTGTTGCTGGCCGACGACGCCGAGGCCGCGAAGCGTCGTTTCGGGATCCCCGCGGTGCCCGGGGCGTCGTTGCTGTTCGGCGATGTCCGCGACGCCGCCGGTGCGGCCCGGGTGCTGTGGCGGTTGCGTGCCGATGCGGCACGGGTCGCCGCGGGTCGTCCGGTCCGTCGCGGCGCACACCGGGAGTTGCTGGAGAACCTGGCGGCGTCGGATGCGTTGGTCGTTCTGGGGGCGGGTTGGCTCGCCGGCCGATACCGTCGCAGCGGGATCGCGCCACATCTGGCCGAGGTGGAGGCTGCCCGGGCAATGGACCTGCCCGTCGTCTTCGAGGCCGGGTCGGTCGGCCCCTTCGACGGTCCGGTCGACCGTCTGGCGGCACGACGTCTGCTGGGGTCGGCCCGGTCGATCACCGTGCGGGATGAACGGTCGGCGGCCACGCTGCGCCGTCTCGGGTTCCCGCGTCGACGTGTCCGGGTGGTCCCCGATGTCGCCACCGCGTACCCCATGGTCGCCGACGATGTCGAGCTGCACCGCTGGTTGCGTGGAGTGGATGTCGAGACGGGGGCACCGTGGGCGGTGGTGAGCCTGCGTGCGGGCAGCGCCGTCGACCCGGACCTGGCCGCCGCGACCGTCGACGATCTGGATCGGGCCGGGGTCACGACGATCTTCCTCACCCACCACGTCGGCCCGGCGGGTGATGACGCCGCGGTGGGTCGTGACCTGGCGCGGCGGTGCCGGATCGTGGTTCCCGGTGACGAACCGACACGGCCGGTCGCCACGGCGTTGATCCGGGGCGCGTCGACGACCTTCGGGGACCGGTTGCATCTGGCGTTGTCGGCCGCGGCGGCGGGTGTCCCCGGGGTGTTCGTCGCCGACGACCGGTACGACCGGCATCGTGCCGCCGCGTTGGCCGGTTCGTCGGTGACGGTCGTGGGACCGGCCGAGGTGCGCATCGCCGTGGCCGCGGCACACCACCGTGCGCCGTCGCCGCCCGGGGCGGTGTGGGACGCCGGAGGCTTCGTGGAACGGGTGGCCCGGACGATGGGCTGAACGGTTCCGGGTTCGGACCGGACCGGCGGGGGCGGGAGACGATGACCGACCGGGGGGCGGGTACCGTGGGCGGTGTGCGGGTGCACAGCGAACGGGACGGCGACGGGGTCGTGGTGCGGGTCGACGGTGCCCGCACCGACGGTGCCCGGATCCATCCGGCCGGAACCGTCGGGGTTCAGCCGCCCGCTCCCGATGCCGATGCCGGTGACGATGCCGTTCCCGTTCCGGGTTCCGAGGTCACCGAGCTGCTCGCCGACGGTGACCTGGCGTTGATCACCGCACTGTTGCCGGCGATGCGTGCGGGGTCGCCGTTGCGGATCGACCAGCCGGTGTCGGCCGGTCTGCTCGCCACGTCCCGGCGGATCCAGGACGTGTTCTGCACCTGGGATCGTTTCCTGCGGCCCACGGATCGCTGGTATTCGCCGGTGCCGGTGGACGCCCCGGCCCGCACGAACCCGACCGGTCGTGCCGACGCCACGGCCTGTCTGTTCACCGGTGGGGTCGATTCGTTCCACACCGCGGTCACCGAACGGGACCGCATCGACGCGCTGGTGTACGTGCACGGCTTCGACGTGGCGCTCGACGATGTCGGGTTGCGGGCCGTGGTCGGGGCGAATCTGCGGGCCGCGGCCCACGGGTTGGGGTTGCCGCTGGTCGAGGTCGGCACCGACCTGCAGGCCTTCGGGGACCGTCACGCGGTCGGATGGAACGACTACCACGGTGCCGCGCTGGCCGCGGTGGGCACCGCGTTGGCCCGGCGGTTCGGGCGGTTGCTGGTCCCCGCCACCCACACCTACGCGCACCTGGAGGGGCTGGGCTCCCACCCGTTGCTGGATCCGTGGTGGTCGGGTGAACGGTTGGCCGTCGAACACGTCGGCGCGGACGCGACCCGGGTCGACAAGTTGCGGGTGCTCACCGCGTCGGAACCGGCCCGCCGTCATCTGCGGGTGTGCTGGGAGAACCGGGACGGCCGGTACAACTGCGGGATGTGCGAGAAGTGTGTACGAACCGGGGTGGCGGTGCGTCTGGCGGGCGCGGAGGGGTTGTTCCCGACGGTGCCGTCGCCGTCGTTGCGCCGGATCGCGTCGGCGTTGCCGACCGGGCGTGGATCCGCGTGGCACGAGTTGTGGAACGAGGCGGTCGCCGCAGGGGTGACGCCACGTCTGCGGTGGGCGATCGAGGCGGCCCTGACCCGCCACGGGCTCCGTCGACGTCGGTCGACCGGCAGGTGGGTCCCGTGACCGCCGTCGACGGGGCTGCCATCGTCGACGCGGTGCGGACCGACGGCTGGACGGTCGTCGCCGGCGTGCTGGATCCCGGCAACGTCGACGAGGCCCGCAACCGGTTGGACGCCCTGTTCACCGCCGAGGACGACATCGCCGCGGAGCGGGGTTGGCTCACCGACCGCTACCGCACCAGCTACGCGTTGGTGGCGAAGGACCCGTTCTTCATCGACGTGGCGACCGATCGGCGGGTGTCGGCCATCGCCCGTTCGGTGCTCGGCGAGGACGTCGTGCTGGCGGCGGCCAACGGGATCGACCTGGTCGCGTACGGCAACGCGCAGGCGCTGCACCGCGACCATCCCGATCCGGTCGATTCGGATCCGGTGTACGTGCACGTGGTCGTCGCCCTGGACGACTTCACCGCAGCCAACGGCGCGACCCGCATCGTGTCGGGGAGCCATCGTGGCGCCTGGCGTTCGGGGGATCCGCTGCCCGGTCCGGTACGTCACGCCGAGGTCGGCGCCGGCGGAGCGGTCGTGTTCGACGGGTGCGTGGTGCACGGCGCCGGTGCGAACCGCACCGACTCACCCCGCCGCGGGTTGCACCTGTTCTACGCGCGTTGGTGGGCGCAACCGCACTGGGATCTCCCCGCCTCGATCCCCGAACAGATCGCCGAGGGCCTGGACGTCGAGCAACGGCGAGTCCTGGGGTACGAGCGTCGGCCGCGGCGTTACGACCCCGTGGCGCGTCGGGTGGTTCGCTGAGGGTCGGCCGTTCCGTACAACCGACCCGCCGCCCACGTGGGCGAGCAGTCGGTGCGCGGCGTCGAGAACGGCGGGCGGCACGGGTTGGGGGACGATGAACCCGAAATCGCCGTAGCGGCGCAGCCGGGCGAGTTCGCCGAGCGCCCAACGGATCAGCTCGTCGGTGGGTGCCCAGGTGGCGCCCGGCGCGGGCAGTGCCGGGATGCTCACCACGTCGATCTGCGGTGCCCAGCGGGTGAAGGTGGCCCGGCAACGGCGGGCCGACAGCGGCCAACCGACCAGCGCCACCCGGCGGGGGTCGGGCTGCACCGAGCGGAGCGCGGCGAGTCCGAAGCGGACGTTCTCGCCCGTGTTGCCGGCACACGTTTCGGTGACGATGCACCGGTCGGGCACACCCCGGGCGTGCAACACCGCGGCGAACCGCTCGGCTTCGGGCATCTCACCCGGTGCGCTGGGTCCACCGGTGAGCAGGACCCGGTCGGCCACACCCGCGTGCCAGGCCGCTGCGGCCCGCTCGGGCACCCGGTGGTGACGGCTGCCGAAACAGAACAGCGCGTCGACGGGTCCGGACACGGCGTCGAGATCGTCCTCGACCACCAGGTACGACCAGACGCGTGCGAACGCGGACACGACACGCCGTGTCGTGCGCCGGTCGTCGGACCGGTGGTCATCGTCCCCGCCCATGGTCGATCGCCGCAGATCGTAGTGGCCGGAGCAGATGGACGACACCCCCGTCGACTGCCGGGTCCGGGGTTGCCGCACACCGATGTCCGGCCGGATCGCGGTGGCGTCGATCCCGTAGGATCGCACCGATCCGTGTCCGTCCCGTCCCCGTCCCCCGCGCCGTCCCCGGTGCCGCCCGACCCACGGGAACCGTCGTGGTTCCCGGATCCGGTGTTCGATCCCGACGCGGTGCTGGTCCGGGACGCCGACGAGGAGCGTCGCGCCGGTGAGCGTCTGACCGCGGCACTCGACGAATTCGCCGTGTCGGGTCCGGTGCCCGGGCCGGTTCCCGACGTACCGGCCCGGCTCCGCATCGCGCAGATGAACCGGTACGCGTGCGGCCCGGCGACCGCGGAGATGCTGATCCGTCTCCGGGGCGTCACCGATCTGGACGGCGTCCCGGTCGACCAGGATGTGTTGGCCGGACCGGAGCATCTGGCCGTGGCCGTGCACGGTGGTACACGGTGGATCCACAACGTGATGGCAGCCACGCTGCGCCGTTGGCTGCCCGGTTCGGACCATGTCGCGACGCCGGCACCGTCGGCGGAACAGTTGCGCGCGATCGTCGCCTGGAGCGCACGCCGGTCCCGTTGGTTGGCCGCCGAGGTGCGCGAGGTCCCCGGGGGGTCGCACCTGCCCGGTCATCCCGTCGATGTGGAGTTGTGCCACTGGTTCGTGATCGCGGGACACGATGCCAACACCGACGAGGTGGTGATCGTCGATCCGGCGGCGTCACCGCACGTGCCGTGGGCCGACGGGGTCGAACCGGTGTCCAGGATCGGGGTGACCGAGGTCGCTGCCATGGCCGCCCACCACGGGGTGGTGTGGTGACCCCGGGTGGCCCGGCCGGAACGGTCCCGCCGGTGGGGCGGTATCCGGCTCTGTCGGGTCGGAGCACCGTGCGTTCTCGCGGTCGGTGCCTTCAGCGGTGGCGGGGCAGACCCAGGACCCGTTCGGCGATGATGTTGCGCAGCACCTGGGTCGTGCCCCCCATCAGGGTGTACGCGGGGGCGTACACGGCCCCGCGGGCGACCCGTTCGGCGATCCCCGCCCGCCCGGGGGACGGTTCATCGACCCACGCCATCGCCGTCGATCCGAGGACCGACGCACAGAACGCCGCGACCCGCTGTTCGTATTCGGTGCAGAACGTCTTGGTCGCGGCCGAGAACGCCCGCGGTGCCTGGCCGATCACCTCGCGCAGCACCAGCAGGCGCCCCAGTCGGTATTCGGTTTCCAGAGCGGCGACCCGTTGACGAACCAGTGGATCGGACGTGTCGGTCACCGCCAGCACGTCGAGCAGCAGTCGCCGGTTCGACACCAGGCGGTCGATCCCACCGCGTTCGTGTTCCATCTGGCGCATCACCTGGGAGAAGCTGCCGTTCTCCTCACCGATGAGGTGGTCGGCGGGCACGACGACCTCGTCGAAGGTCACCTCGCAGAAGTGCCGGTCCCCGGTGGCATCGGTGATCGGGGCCACCGAGACGCCCGGCGAGTCCATCGCCACCACGAACTCGGACAACCCGCGGTGCGGTCGTGCGTCGGGGTCGGTGCGGGCCACCAGGTAGCACCAGTCCGCGTGGGCGGCACCCGAGGTCCAGATCTTCGATCCGGACACCACCCAGTCACCGCCGGGTGACGAACGCACCGCCCGGGTGCGGATCGACGCGACGTCGGAACCGGCGTCGGGTTCGCTCAACCCGATGCACCACATCGACGTGCCCGCCAGGATCCCGGGGATCCACCGGTCCACCTGCTCGCGGCCACCGAACTGCAACAGGGTCGGGCCCACCTGACGGTCCGCGAAGTACGACGCCGCCAGCGGAGCACCCTCGGCGATGAGGGCTTCGTACACGACGAACCGTTCCAGGGCCGGACGCCCGCCACCGCCCACCGCGGTGGGCCAGGTCATCCCGATCCAGCCGCGTGCGGCCAGTTCCCGGGAGAACGCCGGGTCGTGACCGATCAGCCAACCGTCCTCGGCGATCCGTCGCCGGGCCGCGCCGTGGCGTCCGACGGCGGTCGCTTCCGCGGCGAGGGTCCGCAGGGACGGATGCAACGAGAAGTCCACCCCGGTGTTCGTAGCAGACCGACGCCGTCGGGTCCGTAGGATCGTCCGCATGCAACGAACCGTCCGCAGCCTCGCCGTCCTCGTCGCCGTCGTCGTGCTGGGTGCCTGCTCGTCCTCGTCGTCGTCGAAGGCGACGCCGACCACGACGCCCGACGCGGCGGTCGAGACGACCGTTCAGACCGCGCCGCCCGGTGAAGTGCACGAACTCACCCCGGTGGAGGGCCCCTACGGGGTGGCACGCACCGAGATCACCCTGGTCGACGAGAGCCGTGACGTCGAGGGTGAACCCACCGACGACCCCGATGTCGAGCACCGCACGTTGGAGACGATCGTGCTGTATCCGACGTTGGACGCCGAGGCCGACGACGACACGCCCCGTTCGATCGCGCCCGGGGTGTTCCCGCTGGTCGTGTTCTCCCACGGTGTCACCGCCAACGGTGGCATCTACGTCGGGGTGCTCGAGCCGCTGGTCGCCGCGGGCTACGTGGTCGCGTTGCCGACCTTCCCGCTCACCCAGGGCCCCGACGGGTGGGACCACCTGGACCAGGTTCCCGCCCAGGCCCGGGACGTCAGCTACATCATCGAGCGGATGCTCGACAACTCGACCCAGACCAACACGTTGTTGAACGGTCGGATCTCCGCGGATGCCGTCGCGATCGCCGGCCATTCCCTCGGCGGGGTCACCTCGATGATGTTCTACAACACGTGCTGCCGTGACGACCGGGTGCGGGCCGTCGTGGCCGTCTCGGGCGTGCCCTTCGACGACACCGGCGATGCGTCGGACTCCTACGACGACCCGCCGCCGGACGGTCCACCGCTGCTGTTGCTGCACGGCACCGACGACGGCACCGTGCCGGATTCGGGTTCTCGGAAGATGTTCGACACCGTCACCGACGTGCCCCGCGCGTTGGTCCTCTTCGACGGCATCGGGCACATCGACATTCTCGGCCAGCCGTTGGAGGACACCGCGATGATCGGTTTCCTCGACATGGTGTTGCGTGACGACACGGCAGCGTGGACCGACGCGGTCGCCGGGGTCGAAGCCGACCCGGCCGTCACGGGGCAGGTCGCGGGTGGGCTGCCCGGCCCGGACTGATCCGCGGCGGTCCACGGAC
>CAZVFF010000046.1:0-3419 GCA_964626395.1 uncultured Iamiaceae bacterium
GAAGGTGATGATCTCGCCGTCGGCGTCGGTGATCTCCTTCAACACGGCCTTGAGTCGTTCCTCGAACTCGCCGCGGTACTTCGCGCCTGCGACCAGCGACCCCAGGTCCAGCGAGATCAGCCGCTTGTGTTTGAGCCCTTCGGGGACGTCACCGTCGGCGATGCGCCGGGCCAGGCCTTCGACGATCGCGGTCTTGCCCACACCGGGTTCACCGATCAGCACCGGGTTGTTCTTCGTGCGCCGGCTGAGCACCTGGATGGTGCGGCGAATCTCCTCATCACGGCCGATGACCGGGTCGAGTTTGCCGTCCCGGGCGGCCTTGGTCAGGTCGTGGCCGTACTTCTCCAACGACTGGTACTGCTCCTCGGGGTTCTGGGAGGTGACCCGGTGACTGCCCCGCACCTGGGTGAGTGCGGCGAGCAGTTGTTCACGCCCCACGCCCAACCGGTCGGGGATCGCGCCTGACGCGGCGAGCTCGGCGAACGCCAGCAGCAGGTGTTCGGTGGAGACGTATTCGTCGCCCAGCTCGGTTCGGGCCGTGTCGGCCGCTTCGAGCAGGTCCGACAGCGGACGCGACAAGCGTGCTTCGGCGCCGCCGTGGGCGCGAGGCAGCTGTGCGAGGGCCTCGGCGACCGCGTTGCGCACCGACAGGGTCGACACCCCGGCACCTTCGAGCACGGGGATGACGACACCCTCGGCCTGGCCGAGCAGGGCACCGAGGAGATGGTCGGGCGTGACCTCGGGGTTCGCGGCGGTGCGCGCGGCCTCGGTCGCCGTGCTGAACGCCTCCTGGGTCTTCAGTGTCCAACGGTTCGGATCGATCGCCATGGGTCGATCCTACCATCACGCCTGAAACCTCACAACGTTGTTATCAAGTTTCCTGACATCGCCCTATCGTGAGCTGTGGTTCATCGACGCCCGACGCGTCGTCACCCGTCGCAGATCTCCACGTCGGCACGCCCGACGACCCGCGCGTACCACGGCAGGTCGCTGTTGTCGGCCGGAACGACCAGGTGCGCGGTTTCACCGGACGCGACCCGACCGACCGGTTCGGTCGGAAAACCCGCCGCGAAGCGACGCAGGTACACCTCGGCACCGTCACCGTGCCCGTCGACCCGCAGGGTCGCTCCGGCCGGAAGTTCGGCCCCGGCGGCTCCCGACACCCCGGGCGCGGCCCGGCACTCCCCGGGCGGGCCGGCACCGGGCTGAACCCGGGTCCCCAGGTTCATCGCCATCCAGGTGTCCACGGACCGGCGGGTCCCCTCGTCGCCCATGTCCGCCAGGGTCACCCCCGGCGCCAGTGACCCCATGTCCCGCCGCAGGTCGGTGTAGTCGGCGACCGGCAACTGCACGATGTTCACCGCCAACGTCGCGTCCTGCGGGGCGCGGTCCCCCAGCGCGTCGGCCGCCGCGTACCACGTCCGGGCGTTCCTCGCGAGCTGCACGCCGTTGTCGTGGAAGTCGGCCAACGAACCGTGCAGGTTCACCGCTCCCACCAACACCACGACCCCCACCACGGTGACCGCCGTTCGGGGCACCCGCACCCCCCGCAGCAACTCGACCAGCAACGCGGCCACCAGGACCGAGTAGAACCACAGGTACCAGTTGGGGTCCGGGGGGATCGGGATGTGGAAGTCCGCGGCGCGGAACGACGCGCCGGCCACGAAGAACACGGTCCCGGCCAGGATGCCGATCGCCCGGGGACTCCAGCGGCGGCGCGCGAGCGCCCACACGCCGATCCCGGCGAGGGCCGCCAACCAGATCCACTGGCCCGCCCGCCAACCCGAGAAGAACCCCTTCGCGTAGTTCTCGGTCAGGCCGATCCCCCAGTGGGTGGCGCTGCGGATCCCGGCACGTTCGGAGATCGGTTCGTACCAGATCAGGAACCACGGCACCCACACCGCGGCCGCCGGCACGAAGATCCAGAACCGACGCCAATCGGTCCGCGACACCAGGAACTCGACGCCGATGACGAGGCACACGACCAGCCCGACGTTCGACGACAGGACGGCCACGACCAGGCAGGCGGCCACGCCGAGATCGGCGCGGGGATCCCGTCTTTCCAGCAACAACCACGCCGCGAACAACATGGCCACCGGGATCGTGAAGTTCATCAACAACGGCATCATCACGACGTTCCACGACGTCGGATACCAGGCGATCGCCAACGCCGCCAGGGTCGCCACGGCCGGGCGGACCCGTTTGATCGCCCAGGCGCGGAACAGGATCACCAGGGTCGTGTAGGCCATCAGGCCCACCAGACGGAACGGCCAGTAGGTGAACAGCCCGAAGATCTCCAACAGGACCCGGAACACGAGGGTCGGGATCAGCAACCACTGGCCGTTGAACCCCCGGGTCCAATTGCCGGCATGGTGCGCGGCGATCACATTCCACTCGTCGGAGTAGAACCACAACCCCCGGCCGAACCACCATGCGGACACGACCAGGACCGTCAGCCCGAACCAGAAGATCGACGTGGAGATCGCGCGTTCCACGGGACCACCACGCACCGCGGGTCCCTCGGGCGGCGCGCCCACCCGGCTCACCCGGTGGGGGGCCGCGGGCCGCGGCGTTCGGCGGCGGCCAACGGCACGATCCCGCGCAGGCGTCGGCGTTCCCGACGCAGTTCGCTGAGGATCTTCACGATCACCGCCGGTGCCGCCAACGTGGAGTCACCCCGGGTGCGGGGGAAATAGTCCACACCGAACTGGATCACGCCGTAGCCGAGGCGCTGGGCCTGGGCCATGAGTTCCACGTCGATGAAGGACCCTTCACTGCGCAGATCGACCCGGTCGAGCACATCGCGACGGATCAACTTGCCCGCGAAGTTCACGTCGCGCAGCTTCACATCCAGGGTGTAGCGCACCAGCCAGTTGTACAGGTGCGAGAACCACCACCGTTTCGGTCCCTCCGCGGTGCGGTCGAACCGGTACAGGCTGACGATGTCGGCGTCGTAGATCCGCAACAGCCGGAACGCCTTGCCCAACAGCAACAGGTCGAAAGGCAGGTCGGCGTCGGTGTAGCAGACGATGTCGCCCGACGCGGCGTCGAACCCGCTGCGGACCGCGGCACCCAGGCCACGGTTCTGTTCGTGGTGGACGGCACGGACGTGGACGTCGTCCGCGGCCAACGCGTCGATGATCGCGCCGGTGTCGTCGGTGGAACCGTCGTTCACCAGCACGATCTCGTAGTCGTCCAGCTCGCCGGCGTCCACGAGATACCGTCCGGCTTCACGCGCGGCCGGGACCGTCTGGGCGAGCATCTCGGACTCGTTCCATGCCGGGAACACGAAACTCAGACACTGGAAGTGCGGCGACACGACCGCCGAGTATACGGGCCGGCCCGGACCCGACGGGGCGGTCGCTTACCCGCGGGGGCGGGGCGGGGGGGTGAGGCCACCCACGTTCGTGGGCGGAGCG
>CAZVFF010000046.1:3429-12076 GCA_964626395.1 uncultured Iamiaceae bacterium
GCCACCCCCCCGCCGTTTTCTCGGGCCGCCCCGCCCCCCGGGGGGGGGGCCCCACCGGGGGGGGCCCGGGCCGTGGTGGTCAGCCGACCACGTTGCGTCGGCGTCGCGTCACGACCAGGGCGGCACCGGCGGCGACCGCCAGGAACCCGGCCATCGCGAGCCGTCCGGAGGCGCTCCCGGTGGCGGGCAGCGTCGCACCGTCACTGGCGGAGGTCGTCGAGCCCGCACGCCCGGCACCCGAGCCGTTCGTCGCCCATCCGTCCGTCGTGGAGGCGTCGGCGCCCTCGAGGTTGTTGTTGATCACCAACCCGTCCAGGGGCGACACCTCCTCGGGCGGTGCGACGGGGGCGACGATGTCCACGTGCACCGGGTCGGACGACGCCTCCCGGTAGGTGTCGTCGCCGGCGTACGCGGCGATGATCGTGGCGACCCCGACACCGAGATCGTCGACCACCATCGAGGCGGTACCGTCCGCGCCCAACACGACGGCGCCCGCAATCGGGTTCCCGTCGATTCGGAACGTCACGGCGCCGGTCGGCACCGGCGCCGAGCCGTCGGCCGTGCCCACCCGTGCGGTGAGGCGCACCGGGTCACCCAGGGTGCCGGAGGTGATCGACGCGTGCAACGCGACACCGGCCGCTCGTGGGTCGACCCGGAACATCACGGGCCCACTGGTGCCCTCTTCGAAGGACCCGTCACCGGCGTACACCGCGGTGATCGCATGTTCCCCGACCGCCAGGCCGGAAAGCTGCGTGCCGGCGATGCCACCGACGACGGGGACGGGGTCCCCGTGGGGCACGCCATCGACCAGGAACTGCACCTCACCGGTCGGCCCACCGGCCGCGGGGGCATCCACGGACACCTGCGCGGCGACGTCGACACCGTCACCGGCCGCGGTCGGCCCGACGGGCGGGGCCACCCGGACCGTGACCGCGCCGGGTTCGACCCCCTGGGTGATCGGGTCGGATTCGGCGGCGGTGAAGACACCGTCGCCGGCGTAGATCGCGGTGACGACGTGGTCACCGACGACCAGGTCGTCGATGTCGAGCACGGCACGGCCGGTCGGTCCCAGGTTCACGGTTCCCAGTTCGGCCCCGTCGGCCAGGAACGTCACCGGACCACTAGGCACACCGGCACCGTCACCGGTCACCTCGGCGGTGAAACGGACGGTCTGGCCGGTCACCGACGGATTCGCCGAGCTCGACACCGCGACGGCGGCTTCGACCGGGTCGATGTCGAAACCGACCGGGAGGCTGACGGCCTCGTTGAAGCTCCGGTCACCCGAGTAGGTCGCCGCGAAGTCGTGGGTCCCGACGGGAAGGCCGGCCACGTCGATCGAGGCCCCACCACCGCTCACCGGCACCGGGGACCCGAGCGGTCGGCCGTCGTGCAGGAACTGGATAGTCCCGGTCGGCGTACCGGCAGCAGGTGCCAGGACGTTCACGGTCGCTTCCAGGGTGACCGGGTCGTCCGGGTCCGCCGGGGAGGCCGGGGAGGCCATGACGATCGCGACGTCGCCCTTGTCGACCCGTTGGGTGAACGAGTTCGACGTGGCGCTCTTGAAGTTTCCATCACCCGGATAGTTCGCCGTGACCAGGTGGCTCCCCACTGCGAGCCCCGCACCGGTGAGGGTGGCCCGCCCCGCTGCGTCGAGCGGAACTTCGTCGAGCAGGACACCGTCCGCGGTGAAGCTCACGTTGCCGGTCGGGGTGACCGATCCGGCGGTTCCGGCCACCTCCGCGGTGAGGGTCACCGGTTCGCCGGTCACGGTCGGGTTCTTCGACGTGGACAGCGCCACGTTCGACGGTGCGGTCTGCACCACATGTTCCACCGGGCCCGCCGCAGCACCTTCGAAACGGCTGTCACCGGTGTATTCGGCGGTGATGTCGTGGGTGCCCACGCCGAGCGACGAGGTCTCGAGGATCGCCTCGCCGGCTCCGTCCACGGGCACGGGCGCGCCCAGCGTCGCCGACCCGTCGAAGAACTGGACCGTCCCGGTCGGCGTGCCGGCTGCGGGCGCGACCACATCGATCTGTGCGGTGAAGGTCGCACGCACCCCGTAGGAGGTGGTGTCCTCCGCATCACGCAGGGTCATCGACGTCACACCCCGTTCGACGTCCACCTCCACGATCGAACTCGACGACGAGCGGTAGTCCGCCGTGTTGGACGGCGTGAACGTCGCACGGAACTCGCTGGTTCCCACCGGCAACTGATCGGTGGAGACTTCGAGGATCCCGTCCACGGGCAGCACCCGGGGCTCGCCGAAGTTCACCCCGTCGACGGTGAGCTGCACGGTCCCACCGGGGATCGTGGAGACACCCGCCGCGGTCACCTTGGTGCGCAGGGTCACCGCCTGTCCGGTCACCGCGTTCGTCGGGGTGGCGGTCAGCGTCGTCGATGTCTCGTACTGGCCGCTCCATTCGATCGTCACCCAACCCCGCTCGCGATCGTTGTTCTCGACCCAGTCGGAGGTGACCCGATCGGCATGGGCACTCCAGACGAAGTTGCCGCCGCCACCACCGCCGCCTCCCCCGCCACCGCCGGCACCGCCGCCGCCGCCGCCGTAGCCGCTGTACCAACCCGCGCCACCGCCACCGCCGCCACCAGCGGAGCTGCTCGAACTCGCGTTTCCACCGTCTCCTCCGTAGTTGGAGTTGCGGGAGTCGCCAGCGCCTCCGGCGCCGCTGCCGCCCCCGGTCCCGTGGCCTCCCGAGTAGGAGCCGCCGCCACCGTCGCCGCCGTACCCGAAGAACCCGGCACCACCGCCGCCTCCACCACCGCCCGCGACGCCGATGACGTCGTCGTACCGGTAACTGGTTCCGGATCCGTACTGGAAGAAGCTCCCGCTGCCGCCCCCGCCACCGGCCGCTCCGGTCACCGAGCCGGTGTTGCCGTCGCCTCCGACGCCGTAACCGGACGTCGCGCCGACGCCGAAGTCACTCTTGCCGTACCCGTTACCGCCGGCTCCACCGATTCCCATGCTGAACTCGTCACCGGGAGACACCGACATCTGGAACTTGACCGCACCGCCGCCCCCGCCTTCGCTGTTTCCGAAGGAGCTGCCGTTGGTGCCGCCCGAGCCGCCGCCACCGCCGACCACGGTCACCACGATCGTGTCCACACCGGCGGGCACCGTCCAGTTGGTGGACGTGGTGAAAGTCCGCGACCCGCTGACCGCTCCTGTCGGCGTGATTCCGCCGACGAAGGCGACGCTCGCAACGAGCGTTCCCACTGCGGCGACGAACGCGAACCTGCGACCGCCGCGGCGACCGACGCGGGTGGGTTTCGGGGTGGTTTCGGACGTCGACACTCGGCTCTCCTCGAACGCACGGGGCAGTGGTCCCGGCAACGTACGGAAAACCAACGGCCCCGTCATCGGTAATTCATACGCAAATGCGGACAGGGGACGAATCTGCGATAGTGGTCGCCCGACCCGCTGATCCCGCCGAAACGAGACCCCCGAGCCGTGCACGGCCCCGCAGCGAGAACCACCCTGATCGGACGCGACCTGCAGGTGCGCACCGCGCTCGACGCGTTGACGGTCGGCCGGGGTCTGCTCATCACCGGTGTCCCGGGAGTCGGCAAGACCGCGCTGGCCCGACGGGTGGTGGAAGAGCTCCGACAGGTCACGACGGTCACGTCGGTGCGGTTCACCAGCGCCGCGGACCCCGGCGGCCCGGGCGGATTCACCGGGCCGCCCGCAGGAGCGGCCGGATGCCACGTGCTCGTGGTGGAGGACACCCATCTGCTCGACCCCGGCGGGCTGGACCACCTGGCCGACGACTGCCGGAACGGGCGGCTGCGTCTGGTCGCCACGGGTCACCGCGTGACGGGCATCCCGGGCCGACTCGTGCGCGACGGCGTGCTCGACCACCTGCGGCTCGCACCGTTGGATCGTGTCGACACCGGACGGCTGGTGCGTGGTCACCTGGGCGGGCCGCTCACCGCCGACATCATCCACCACGTGTGGCGGACCAGCGCCGGGAACCCCCGTTATGCGATCGACGTGGTGGAGTCCGCGCTCGCCGAAGGTCGGTTGGCGCTGGTCGACGGCACGTGGCTGTTGACCGGCCGACCCGATCCCGGCTCGGGCATCCTGGCCCAGACCGAGGCGGACCTGGCGAGGCTTCCCTCGTCCGAACGGGAGGTGGTCGATCTGGTCGCGCTCGGCGGGGCCGTACCGCTCGAGACACTGTTGTCGGCGATCGACGACCCGGCGGTCCTCGACCACCTGGTGCGCGAGGAACGTCTCGTCATGGACATCGACGAGGCCAGCGGAGGCACCCTGGTGCGGAGCGCCCACCCACGCCTCGGCGACCTCGTGGCGCGGCTCGTGCCACCCGCGCGTCGCCGGGCGTTGTTCACCCGCATGTTCCCGTCACACATGTTGCCCGACGGCCCCGCCGACCACCTCGCCCTCGCTGCCGAATGGGCCCTGTCGGCGGCGGTGCAGCTGTCCGCCGACGATCTGCTCCGCGCCGCCCGGGCGGCCGCGGCTTCGGGCTGGTTGGACACCACGGACCGTCTCGCCACGGCCGCGTTGGCCGCGTTCGCTCCACGGGTCCCGGGCCGGATCGAGGCGCTGCTGCTGCGATCCGACGCACTGCGCACCGCGGGTCGGACCGCCGAGGCGATGGTCGCTGCGGAGGCGGCCCGGGCCGAGGTCGACCGGGTGGACCTTCCCGAGCCGTGCCGCCGGGAATGGTCGCGTCTGACCACGACCGCACGGGCGAACCTGGCCCAGTTCGGACGCGGCGACACCGAATTCGCGCTTCGGTTGATCGCGGCCGAGGCGGCACGGCTCGATGACGCCGGTGACCCCGATGGCCGTGCCAGGGCCCGGCTGGAAGCGGACCGGTCGATGCGTCTGGCCTACGGAGCGCGCTTCGACGAGGCCGAAGCGGTGGAGCTGCCGGCCGCCACCGTCGCCGACCTGCCCCCGGACCTGCGGATCGAACGGGAGGTGGCGTTGATCCACGCCCGGGCGTTCCGTGGCGATCTGCTCGACGCGAGCGACCGGGCCGCCGACCTGGTCGAGGTGGCCCGCGCGCACGTCGACGACGCCCCCTGGGGCCCCTTGCAGGCGCAGTCGGCACTGTTCTCGTTGCTGCTCTGGCGGGGCGAGCCGGTGGCGGCGGCGTCGTTGGTGGACGCGGTCGACACGGACCCGGATGCGCCCGGCTTCGTCGATCCGGCGATCCGTCAACTCGGTTGGGGTCGGGTGGCGGGCGCCCGGGGGGACCACGGCGGCGCTGTCACCGAACTCGAAGCGGCACTGGCCCGGTTCGGCGCGGTCGATTTCAGCGGGTGGACGGCCTTGACCCGCAGCTGGCTGGCATCGGCCAAGGCCGCCGCCGGTGACGCTGCGGGCGCCGCCCGAGCGCTGGCCGCCGCACGACGCGAGCCGCTCCGTGCCAGCGGGATCCTGCTGTTCGACCTGTGGGACCACTGGTGGCGCACCGCACTCGCGTTGGGTTCACCCGACGCGCCGGGCATCGCGCGCATGCTCGTCGACGTCGGCCGGCAACGACACCTGGCACTCGTCGAACTCTGGGGTTGGCACGCGACCGCGTGCTGCACACCGGAGCCGACCGACCGTGATGTGATCCACCAACGCATCGAGCAACTCGCAGCACGGGTCCCGGGCGCCCTCGCGGCCGCACGCGCCGAACACGCCCTGGCCCTGGTGGCAGGCGACGACACGGTCGCGGCGGCCACGTTCGGCCGACTCGCCGGCATGGGTCACTGGATGCCGGTCGACCACGCCCCGGCGGCAGCTACGCTCACCACCCGCCAACTCGAGATCGCCCGCCTGGCGGCGACGGGTCTGCCGGCGGCGACGATTGCCGAACGCCTGCACATCTCCCGACGCACCGTCGAGTCGCACCTGGCCAACGTCTACGTGCGGTTGGGGATCAACAACCGTTCCGACCTGGCGACCGTGCTGACCGCCGCCACGGACCCCCGCTGAGGTGCGGCCGACCCGAGCGACGTTCAGCGGCGCAGGCCGGGACCCCGGTAGCGGACGAGTTCCTGGCGCAGGGGCACCAGGTCCCGTCGGTACTGACGGTGGGTGTCCGCCACGGCCTGTTCGGCGGCGCGGCGGGCCTGGTCCAGCTTGGTTTCCAGCTCCGCCACGCGCGCCTCCAGTTCCAGCACCTGCTGCACCCCGGCCAGGTTCAGCCCGGCGTTGGTCAGCTCCTGGATCTTGCGCAACAACGCGATGTCCGCGTCGGAGTACCGGCGCGACCCACCGGAGGTGCGTGCCGGTTCGACCAACCCACGGCGTTCGTAGATCCGCAACGTCTGGGGGTGGACACCGGCGAGTTCGGCGGCCACCGAGATCACGTACACGGCCTCGGGGCGGGTGCGGGTCATGCCGGCTCCTTCTCGGTGATCCGCGCGTCGAGCGCAGCGCGGGGCGATTCGACGGTGGCTTCGTCCAATGCCTCCACGGCCCGCTTCTGGGCCGCGTCCAGACGCGATGGCACCGCCACTTCGACGGTGACCAACAGATCCCCGGTGCCCTTGGAGGTCTTCACGCCCCGCTTCTTCACCCGCAGGGTGCGACCGTTGGGCGTCCCGGGGGCCAGCCGTACGGTCACCGGGTCACCGTCCATGGTGGGCACGGTGATGTCGGCGCCCAGGGCGATCTCGGGGAACGTGACCGGCACCGTCAACTTCAGGTTCCGACCGGACATCGTGAAGTCGCGGTCCGGAGCGACCCGCACCTTCAGGTGCAGGTCACCGGCCTTGCCGCCGTTCGCGCCCGGTTCGCCGCGGCCCTTGAGCCGCAGATGGGCACCGTCGGCGACGCCGGCGGGCACCCGTACCTTGACCTCGCGGGGGCGGCGTTCCACGCCCCGACCCGAACACGTCGGGCACGGGTCCTCGATGACGGTGCCCCGCCCCGCGCACACCGGACACGGTTGGCTGAACGAGAACGGGCCCTGGTTGTCGTCGAGCACGCCACGGCCGTGACAGCGGGTGCAGACCTTCGGCTGGGTGCCGGGTTTCGCACCGGAACCGTGGCAGGTCGAACACACCGCGTCCGAGGTCAGGTGCACCGTGGTGGTCACGCCGTGGACCGCGTCGGCGAAGTCCAGGTGCAGTTCGGCTTCCAGGTCGTTCCCACGGCGTCGCCGGGAACTCGACGCGCCCCGGGCGCGGGTGCCGCGGGTGAACAGGCCACCGAACAGGTCGCCCAGGTCGCCGATGTCGCCCTCGAACCGCATCCCGCCCGGCCCGGGGCCGGGACCGCCCCCGAAACCGCCGGCCATCGGACCGAGACGACGGACCTCGTCGTACTCGGCCCGTTTGTCCGAATCCCCGACGACGTCGTACGCCGCGGAGATCTCCTTGAAGCGTTCCTCGGCGGACGCGTCGCCGGGGTTGGCGTCGGGGTGGTTCTCCCGGGCCAGCTTGCGGTACGCCTTGGTGATCTCCTTCGGCGTCGCCTTCTCGGACACGCCCAGGATCTTGTAGTAGTCCTTCTCGAACCATTCGCGTTCCGCGGCCATCGCAGGTCAGCCCCTGACCTTGACCATCGCCGCGCGCAGGGTCCGCTCCTTCCAGCGGTACCCGGGCCGCATCACCTCGGCGACGACCGGTCCGGCCCCGGTGTCGTCATCGTCGGCCGCGGGTTCGTGCATCACGGCTTCGTGGGCGTTCGGGTCGAAGGGTTCACCGGCCGGGTCGAGTCGTTCCAGACCCTGCTTCTCCAACACGCCGAGCAGGGTGGTGAAGATCGCGGTGACCCCTTCGTCGCCGTGTTCGATGCCCGCGTCACACGCGTCGAACACCGGCAGGAGTTCCTCGATGAGTCGCCCGGTGGCGTGTTCGATCGCGTCGGACTGACGCTTCAACGCCTGCTTGCGGTAGTTCTCGAAGTCGGCCTGGACCTGCCGGAGCGCGTCCAGGTACTCGTCGCGTTCGCGTGCGGCCGCGTCCAGCACACTCCCCGGGTCGTCGGGTACGGCGTCCGCACCGTTCCCGGTGTCGTCGCCCGACGGGTTCGCGGGGAACGTGTCGTCCGGCTCTCCGGCATCGGATCCGCCTCCGGTTTCGGACACGACCTCGGCGTCGACGACCTCGGCATCGGCATCGCGCGGTGGGTCACCACCGGAGGCCGGTTCCGTCGGGCCGGTCGGGTCCTCGGCGGACTCGTCGGCTCCGTGGGTCATCAGCCGGCTCCTTCGTCGTCGACGACCTCGGCGTCGACGACATCGGCGTCGTCGGGACCGTCGGCACCGGCGTCGGCGCCGCCGGCCTGCGCGTAGTTCGACTCGTCGGCCGCGTTCTGCTCGTACAGCTTCTGGGTGAAGGTCTGCGAGGCACTCATCAGCCGTTCGGTGCCGATCTTGATCTGTTCGACGTTGTCGCCCTCCAGGGCCTCCTTCAGGTCGGCCAACGCGCTCTCCACGGCGGACTTCTCCTCACCGGAGATCTTGTCGCCCTGCTCACGCAGCAGCTTGTCGGTCTGGTAGACGAGTGTGTCGCCCTGGTTGCGGGCCTCGGCCTCTTCCTTGCGGGCCTTGTCCTCCGCCGCGTGGGCCTCGGCGTCCTTGATCATCTGGTCGATGTCGTCGGAGGCGAGCGACGACTGACCGGTGATCGTCATGGACTGCTCCTTGGACGTGGCGCGGTC
>CAZVFF010000047.1:0-12059 GCA_964626395.1 uncultured Iamiaceae bacterium
CGGCACGGCCGGGATCGAAACGGTGTTCTTCGTGCTCGTGCTCGCCGGGCGGGTCTTCGGCCCCGGTTTCGGGTTCGCATTGGGGTGCACGTCGCTGTTCACCTCGGCGCTGCTCACCGCCGGCGTCGGGCCGTGGCTGCCGTTCCAGATGCTGTGTTCAGCGTGGATCGGCATGGGCGCCGGCCTCCTGCCCGAACGGGTGACCGGCAGGGGCGAGATCGCCATGTTGGTGGCCTACGGCATCGTCGTCGCGTACCTGTTCGGGTTCCTGATGAACCTGTGGTTCTGGCCGTTCATCACCGACGCCGAGGTGCCCTATTCGTCCCAGCACCTCAGTTACGTGGCGGGCGCCCCGGTGTTGGAGAACCTGCACCGCTTCGTCGTGTTCACCGTGTTGACCTCGACCGCCGGGTGGGACACCGGCCGGGCGGTCACCAACACCATCGCGATCGTGGTCGTCGGCCCGGCCCTGCTGGCCACGTTCCGTCGTGCCGCCCGGCGGGCGTCGTGGGGGCGACGGGCCACCTTCGGTTCACGCGACGCGGGGTGACGCGCGCCGCGACCGGGAGCGGGCCGTCACATCGGCCCGCGCGGGCGGTTCAGTTCGGGAGCGGACCGAGCAGACGTTCCACGCGCATGTCCCAACGTTCCAGTGCGGCCTCGTCGACCCGGTCCGGATACCGCTTTGCCATGCCGTGCAACAACGCGCCGCGGGCCAGGCGGGGCAGCATCACCTTGGCGAGCCCGGGTGAGGTGGCCATGCCGCGGACGGTACGTGACGTACCGGCGATCGAAGGTCTCCCCCAGCGTTGGTCGAGTACCTGCAGCGCGACATCCGGGTCGAACATGCCGGCGCGGACCATCGCCGCGACCCCGTCGGTCCCCAGCTCGGTGCTCATCCGGCGGAATGCGTCATACGCGGCGAACAGACCACCGAACCGGGACTGGAACGCGTGCTGGTAGCCCCACAGCACGGCTTCGTCGCCGCAGTCGGACGCGTCCGCGGCCGCGTCGACGAGCATGCGTGCGGCCAGCAGGCCGCTGCCGATCCCCGACGCGTGCGCGGGGAACACCTGGCACGCGGCGTCGCCGATCAACGCGATCCCCGGCGCGGTGAACCGGGCGTAGGGCCGACGCAACGGGATCACCCCGGAGCCGACCTCGACCACGTCACCGAGCCAGGTCTCCCGTGCACGCAGATCGGCCAACAGTTTCGGGCCGGTGCCGTACCGGCCGTTCGCGACGCACCCCACCAGGATCGCGGCACGGTCCAGCCCCGCGGACACCCGGATCTGCCAGGTCGACCACCCACCCGCGTTGCCCAGGATCGACACCGCGTCCCCGGGGGCGGCGCCGTGGGCGTCGAGGAACGCGGCGGCACCGGCCGGGTCGGCGACGGTGAGTTCCGCGTCGGTCGCCGAACACAACTGGGGCCCGGTCACCCGGGGGCACCAACGCGCCAGCATCGGGACGTGGCGTCGCAGCACCCCGGCCCTGCCGGCCGCGTCGACGAACAGGTCGGCCTCCAGGCGCACGCCCGCGCCGGTTCCGACGGACGGTTCGATGTCGACCCACCGCAGCCTGCCGTGGTCGTCGACGCCGCCGTCGGTGACCGCGACCCGGTCGATCATCTCCACACCCGCCCCGACCGCGATCGCACGCAACGACGCGCCGAGCGCGGCCATATCGGCACGCACGGTCGGTCCGTCCTCCAGCACGGCCGCAGGCGTCCCGTCGGGGCCGAACATCCGGTTGACCCGCGCCCCGGGGCTGGTCGCCGATGGCACCGGTGGTGCGACGCCCGCTTCGGCGAACTGCCAGGGCACCACCCCGTTGTGCCAGTGGGCGCCGGATTCGTGCATCGGGCGGCGGTCGATGAGCGCGACGGACCGCCCCGAGCGGGCGAACCGTCCGGCGGCGTGGGCGCCCGCAGGCCCGGCGCCGACCACCACCACGTCGAAGCGTCGATTCTCTGCCATCATCGGCTCCCGTCGCAGGCGAACCGTCCGGCACCGGTCACGGGTTCCGGCACGTCGAGCGAACCGGTGCGGAGCGCGCGAGGTGCGTTCATTCCAGCGGACCGGCGAACACGATGTCGGTGAACCCGTCGTCGGTCAACTCGAAGGTGACCTGCGCCAGCTCACGCCATCCGGCGGACCGGTACAGCTCCAGGGCCGGCGCGCCCTCCGGCACGTCCAGGGCCTCCAGGAACGGTTCGTGGCCCGATTCGATCGCGCCACGACGGGCGTGTTCCAACAAGCGCGCACCGACGCGTCGGCCCCGCACGTCCGGGTCGGCGATCAGGCGGGACACGAAGGCGGGTGGCCCGGTCGGGTCGGTCCCGGCGACCACGGCCATCGCCGGATCGGTCGCCCGGGAGTGCAACGCGACATGGCCGATGATGCGGTCGTCGACCACCGCGACCCAGGAGGCGAGCATCTCGGCGGCGGTGAAGAACCGGGCGAGGCCCTCGGGTGGGTCGTAGATCGGGTACCGGTCCGCGGCGCGTACCCGTTCGGCCACCGCGACGATCGCGTCGATGTCGTCGGGCACGCGCGGGCGGATCTGCACGTCGCCCAGCATGTGCCACGACCGATCGCCGGCCAAATACGACCGCGACTACCGTTCGTCGGATGACCGGTGACAACGGGTACTCCACGATCCTGTTCGAGGTACGTGACCACGTCGGATGGCTCACCCTGAATCGACCGGAGCGCTACAACGCGTTCGACATGGTCATGTGTGACGAGATCGCCGACGTCTGGAGCCGGGTCCGCCGTGACGACGACATCCACGTGGTGGTGCTCGGCGCCGCCGGAGACAAGGCGTTCTGCACCGGCATCGACCGCGATTTCGTCCCCTCCGAAGAGGGCGTCGACTACGAGTTCACCCCCTACACCTACGACGACCCGGGTCTGCGGCTGGGGCCACGGTCGAACCGGTGCTGGAAACCGGTGATCGCGGCGGTGAACGGCATGGCGTGCGGTGGCGCGTTCTACCTGCTGGGTGAGGTCGATTTCATCATCGCGGCGGACCACGCCACGTTCTTCGATCCGCACCTGACCTACGGGATGCCGGCGGTGTACGAACCGATGTCGATGATGCGCCGTATGCCTTTCGGTGAGGTGATGCGCATGACGTTGCTCGCCAACCACGAACGCCTCTCCGCGCAGCGGGCGCACGAGATCGGGCTGGTGTCCGAGGTCGTCCCCGCCGAGGAACTGGAAGCCGCGGCGACCTGGGCGGCCGGGGCCATCGCTTCGCAACCGACCGCCGCGACCGTGGCGACCGTCCGCACACTGTGGGCGGCGCGGGAACTCGCCCCGGGGACCGCCGAGGATCTGGGCGCGGTCCTGTTGCACCTGGGGATGAGCGAAGAGGGCCTCGACGAGGGCGCCGCGGTGTTCGCCTCCGGCAAGCGCATCGAACCCCGTGTCCGCTGAGCGGCACGGAACCGGGCGGTCAGCGGTTCGGTGAGATCCACCCCAGGCCGGCCGTCCTCGATCATCCGACGGGTCGCCTCGCCGGCGAGACAGATGATGACGGTGACCGGAACGATCGCGGCCCACAGCACATGACCCGATTCGGTCTGGGCCGCTGCCGCGATCACGACGACCAGGAAGATGCACTCGAGCAGGATCACGATCCCCCGCCCCGCCTCACTTCCTGCGAGAAGCCCGACGAGCAGGGCCGACGCGCGACGGGTGTGCGACATCGCGCGCGGCCCGGACCGTACCGTCTGCCGGAACCGGGACAGCAAACCGGGCCAACACAGTGGAAAGGGGTGACGACATGGCCTATTGCGGGAGGTGTGGCAGTCCGGTCGGCGCGGCCACGGTCTGCAGCACATGCGGAATGTCGACCACCGCACCGCACGCATCGGCGCGAGGAGCCGCGGTGCCCGGTTCGGCGACCCCGCCCCGAGCGACCGTGACCGGAGGGATCGCGCCGGCACCCCGGCGGGCGACCGTGTTGTCGGCCGTCGCGCTCGCGATCGCCGTCGTCGCCATGGTCGTGTCGGTCCTGGCGTTCATCCGGGCTGCCGGCTGACGAGCCCGCGGTCCCATCCGCGACGATCGCCACGCACCGACGCTCCGACGCATCCGCGTGCGGTCGGTCCCGCCCCGTCGTCCGCGGCCTGTCGTACCATCGTCGTCCATGTCGACGACCGACCTCGGCGCGATCGTCGCCGGTGCGGCACGCCGGTTCGGTGACCGCTCGGCGCTGACCACACCACACGGATGGTCCCTGACCTACGCGCAGTTGGACCGGTTCGCCGACGAGGCCGCCGCGGGGTTCGCTCGACGCGGTGTCGGGGTCGGCGACGTCGTCGCCCTGGTGCTGCCCTCGGGCTGCGAGTACGCGATCGCCTACGTGGCACTCACCCGACTCGGCGCGGTCACCGTCGGAGTGAACCCGGCGCTGGCGCCGACCGAACGGGGTGTGGCCTGCGATGTCGTCGGGCCCGAGCTGGTGCTGGCCACCACGGAGCTCGCCGGTGGGCTCCCGGCCGAGCACACCGAGGTCATCGGCCGGGCCGCGTCGCCCGCAGCGGTGCTCGCGTCGTTGCGGATTCCCGACGTCGTGCCGCCCCGGCCACCGTCGGACCCCGACCGGGACGTGGCGATCGTGCTCACCTCGGGTACGACCGGACGGCCCAAGGGTGCGGTGTTCACCAACCGCCAGATCGCCGCGGTGACCCGGTACGACCTCGGCCCGGACGGACCGACCCGTTGGGGTGGCGGCGGCCCGATGCTGGCCGGCACCCAGTTCGCCCACGTCGGGTTCATGCTGAAGTTCGCGTGGTACGTGCGCACCGGAGCCGAACTGATGCTGTTGGAGCGGTGGCGGGCCGCCGACGTGCTCGACATCGTCGAGTCGACCCGGATGCCGGTGATCGGCGGCGTCGCCCCGCAGGTCGCTCTCATGTTGCGCGACCCCGACTTCGGCCGCCGGGACTTCTCGGCGGTGCAGGCGCTGATCATGGGCGGCGCGCCGTCCCCCGCCGCGTTGGTCACCGAAGCCCGCGAACGGTTCGGTGCGGCGTATTCGATCCGCTATTCCTCGACCGAGTCGGGCAGCGTGGGCACCGGTACGGCGTTCGACGCACCGGACGCGGAAGCGCTGCACAGCGTGGGACGTCCCCGCGCCGGGATGGGGCTGGCGATCCGCGACGAAGACGGTCGTGACCTGGCGACCGGCGACGTCGGCGAGGTGTGCCTGCGTTCGGACGCCGCGATGGACCGCTACTGGGACGACCCCGCCGCCACGGCACGGACGATCCGTGACGGTTGGTTGCACACCGGCGATCTCGGTTGGATCGACGCCGCGGGCTGTCTGCATCTGGTGGGTCGGGATTCGGAGATGTACCTGCGGGGCGGCGAGAACGTGTACCCCGTCGAGGTCGAAGCGGTGCTGTCCACCCACCCGTCGGTACGCGACATCGCGGTGGTCCCCCGACCCGACGACGTGATGGGCAACCGGGGCGTCGCAGTGGTCGTCCCGACCGACCCGGAACGTCCCCCGAGTCTCGAAGACCTGCGTGCCTTCGCCGCCGATGACCTCGCCCGGTTCAAACTGCCCGAAGATCTCGTGATCATCGACACCCTGCCGATCACCGCGGGCCACAAACTGGACCGACGGGGCCTGCGCGCCCGGTTCGTGGACGGCTGACCGTCGGGTACCGTTGGGCGGACCGGACGCTCCGGCACGCCGAACACAGGGGAACACGACAGATGGCTTGGGACTTCTCGACCGATCCGGAATTCCAGACGAAACTCGACTGGGTCGAGCAGCTCTGCAAGGAGGAGATCGAACCGCTCGGGTTGATCTTCCCGTACGCGGTCCGGCTGCCCGACCCGAAGGTGAAGGCGCTGGTCAAGGGCATCCAGGACAAGATCAAGGCCCAGGGGCTGTGGGCGCTGTTCCTCGACGAGGATCTGGGCGGCCCCGGCCTGGGTCAGCTCAAGCTCGGCCTGCTGAACGAGATCCTGGGCCGCTACCCGGCCGCGCCGCAGATGTTCGGTGCCGCCGCGCCCGACACCGGCAACATGGAGATGCTCGCCGCGTACGGGACCGAGGAACAGAAGAAGCGCTGGCTCGAACCGTTGTTGAACCAGGAGATGTTCTCGGCGTACTCGATGACCGAACCCCAGGGCGGGTCGGACCCGAACCTGTTCACCACCCACGCGGTGCGTGACGGCGACGAATGGGTGATCAACGGCGAGAAGTGGTTCACCAGCGCCGGCCGTGCCGCCGACATCCTGTTCGTCATGTGCACCAACGGCATGTTCGTGGTACCCCGCGACACGCCGGGTGTGGAGATCCAGCCCGAACCCCGCACCCACAACCACATCATCTACAACGACGTACGCGTCCCCGCCGACCACTTGTTGGGCCCCGAGGACGGCGCCAAGGTGCTGGCTCAACGGCGTCTGGGTGGCGGGCGGATCCACCACGCGATGCGCACGATCGCCCAGTGCAAGCTGGCCTTCGACATGATGTGCGAACGGGCGCTCAGCCGCGAATCCCACGGCAAGATCATCGCCGAACACCAGATGGTGCAGTCCAAGATCGCCGAGTCCTACGCGCAGATCCGCATGCTGCGGCTGTTCGTGCTGGAGACCGCCTGGAAGATCGACAACACCTCGACCCTGGAGGCACGGACCGACATCGCGGCGGTGAAGTACACGATGGCCAAGGTGCTGCGCGACGTGTCGTTCAACGCGTTGCACATCCTGGGCTCTCTGGGTACGACGAACTTGACGCCACTGCAGGAGATGTACGCCCGGGCCCCCACGATGGGGATCGCCGACGGTGTCGACGAGGTCCACAAGGCGACCGTCGCCCGCCGGGTCCTCAAGTCGTACCGGCCCCACGAGGGCTACGGGCCCACCGAGTACCTGCCGGCGAAACGCGAGGCCGCCTGGGCCAAGTTCGAGCCGTTGTTCGCGGAGGACCCCGAGCTGCGCGAGTCGGCCGAGAACTGGAGCCGGTACTTCGCCGATCGTCACTGACCGAATCCCCCGGCCGTCGACACGGGAACCCACACCGGCCGCCGCGCTCGGGGGTCAGTGCCCGGGAGTCGACGACGGGGAACCCGAACGGGGATGTGGGTTCGGCCGGTTCGCCCGGGCGCACAGCACGGGTGCGGCAACGAGCGCCATGGCGGCGAACGGCACGGCGAACCAGTTCGACGCCTCGTCGGCACAGACCAGCCACACCGCTTGGAGGACCGAACCGGCCACCACGATGACCGCGAGGGTGACCACCGGCCACACGTGGACCATGCGCGACCTGGCGAGCCGTACGCCGAGCAGGACGGTGACGACGGCGACGCCGGACAGCACCGGGATGCCCAGCAACCCGAGCGCGGCGAAGATCAACCCGTACGCGGGCGCCTCGTTGCAGATGCCACCGGTCGGCTCGCACGGTTCCCTCGCCGCCTGCCACCAGAAGGCGAGGTTCACCGCCAGAGCGACGACACCGGCCGCCGGGAAGACCGCCCAGACGGCGAGCGCCACCCCGGCGTAGCGATTCCGGCGGTCCGGGGACATTCCGGTCAGGAGTCCGGGACGAGCACCGGTTTGATCACCTCTCCGGACAGCGACGCGGCTTCGGCCTCGTCGATCGCAGAGAACGGGAACGTGCGCACCAGTCGCTCCAAGGGGAACCGACCCTGTTGCCACAGCTCGATGAGTGCGGGGATCATCATCTGCGGGTCGGCGCTGCCCTCCAGGATGCTGGAGACCCGTTTGCCGACCAGGATGCCCGGATCCAGGGTGAGGTCACCCTGCTGCACGCCGACGAGTCCCGCGTGGCCGCCGGGACGCAGGATCCGCAATGCGTCGAGGATCACCGCGGGCACACCGGTGGTGTCGAAACTGAAATCGGCCAGACCACCCAGCTCGCCCATCACCCGTTCGAGCACGTCGTCTCCGCCGGCCTGCACGGTGCCGGTGGCACCCGATTCGCCGGCGAGGGCCAACCGGTCGGCGTTCAGGTCCACCGCCACGATTCTGTCGGCGCCGACCGCTGCGGCGGCCATGACCGCGGCCAGGCCGACCGCGCCCGCGCCGAACACGACCAGACTCTGCCCCTCGCCGACGCCCAGCGCTTCGAGGACCGAACCGGCGCCGGTCAGAAAACCGCACCCCAACGGTGCGAGCAGCTCCAACGGCAAGCCGGGGTCGACGACGACCACGTTGCGGACCTCGACGAGCGCGTGGCTCGCGAACGACGACTGCGCGAACCATCGGGAGGCGACGTCATCGCCGTCGGCGTCGCGGGCACGGGTGCCGAAAGCCACGTCCCGGCCGGTCAGGTTACGGACCATGAACGTCTCGCAGTTGTACGGCTCGCCCCGGCCACACGCCGGACAGGTCCCGCAGGACGCGTACGAACAGACGACGTGATCGCCGACGGCCAACCCCTCCACGTCGGGTCCGACGGCTTCCACCACACCGGCGCCCTCGTGTCCGGTGATGATCGGCGTGAAGCCCTCCATCATGCGGGGCATCTGGTCGGTGTGGCAGATGCCGGCCGCCAGGATGCGTACGATCGCCTCACCCGAACCGGGGTCGTCCAGGGTGACCGGCTCGATGCTGTAGGGGCCGTCGGTGGTTCTGAGCACTGCGGCGGTGATCTCCATGCGGTCATCGTGCCACGTGCGGATCGGTCCGTCCCGCCGGGTGACGTGCCCACCACCGCCGCTCGGGCCCGTTGTCGCCCCGGGACGGCGTGCGCTAGTTTCTGACGGGTCGTCAGATTTGATCCGACAGGGGTGGGACGACCCGTCCCGGGGACACCGCCGCACAGCCAGGAGACCGACGTGAACTTCGACTTCTCGGAAGAACAACTCGCCTTCGTCGAGGAGGTGCGCGCCTTCCTGGACGCGAACGACGACCCGGACGTGTTCGACGTGACCCGGGAGAACATGGCCCAGATCGTCGACACGCCCAAGCGTCGCGAGTTCATGGCCAAGCTCGGCGAGAAGGGCTGGTTGGGCATCACCTGGCCGAAGGTCCACGGCGGTTCCGACGGCGAAGGTGTCTACGAGTACCTGTTGAACGAGGAACTCGCCGGGCGGGGCGGCCCCCAGATCGGCAAGGGTGTGGGCATCGTCGGCAAGACGATCATCCACGAGGCCTCCGAGGACATGCAGGCCGAGTTCCTGCCCAAGATCCTGAAAAACGAGATCGAATTCGCGGTCGGTTACTCCGAACCGAACGCCGGGTCGGACGCCGCCTCGATGAAGCTGAAGGCCGAACGCCACACCAAGGACGGCATCGACGGCTGGTTGTTGAACGGGCAGAAGACCTGGACCACCTCGGCGCACTTCGCCGAGTGGTACTGGCTCGGCACCCGCACCGACCCCAGCAACAAACACCACGGCATCACCTTGATGCTGGTGCCCCTCGACCAGCCCGGGATCACGATCAACGGCATCTGGACGATGGGCGACGAACGCACCAACGAGGTGTTCCTCGACGACGTGTTCGTGCCCGACGCGTACGTCGTCGGTGAGGTCAACCACGGGTTCCAGTACATCTCCCAGGCGCTGGACCTGGAGCGGTTCACGATGTTCACGTTCTCGCCGATGCGCCAGCGCCTCGACGTGCTCACCGACTACGTGAAGGAAACCGAACGCGACGGCGAACCGCTCAAGGACGACCCACTCGTCCGTCAACGCCTGGCCCGGCTGCACACCGAAGCGGCCGTGGCCCGGGTGATGGGCCTCAAGGTCGTCGCCGAGTCGATGAAGGGTGAAGCCGCCAACAAGGCCGGTGGCCACGTGCCGCCACCGACGGTGGAGGCCTCCGAATACAAGCTGTTCGCCACCGAATTCTCCCAGCGTCTCGCCGACGCCTCGATGGACATCGGCGGTCCCGGCACCCAGCTGCGGGTCCGCACCGAAGACGCCCCGATGCAGGGCCGAGCAGAGTCGACCTACCGCTACACGGTCATCGACACGATCGGCGGGGGTGCGTCGGAGATCCAACGCAACATCATCGACCGCCGCGGGCTCGGCCTGCCGAAGAACTTCTGATCCGCACCGCCACCGCGACGATGACCGACCCGACCCCACCACGCCCCTCGGCGCTCGCCGGGGTGCGCATCCTGGACCTCGCCTCGGTGGGGCCGGCCGCGCGCGCGTCGTCGATCCTCGCCGACTACGGCGCCGACATCGTCAAGGTCGCCCCGGTCCCCCGCGACGCGGCACGTCAGGTCGTACCGCACCACCACGCGTACTCGGGCCAGCGACGCACCCGTCGGGTGCAGATCGACCTCAAGGCCGACGCCGGCCGGGACGTGTTCCTGGACCTGGTCGATTCGGCCGACGTGGTGATCGAATCGTTCCGCCCCGGCGTGCTCGAACGGCTCGATCTCGGTTGGGACACGCTGTCGGCACGACGCCCCGGCATCATCTTGTGTTCCACGAGCGGCCACGGGCAGACCGGCCCCCGCGCACACGACGCCGGCCACGACATCGACTACCAGGCGCTCGCCGGTGGGCTCGCCGCGTCGGAACGCGCACCCGGCGACAAGCCCGGCCTGCCGGGCGCGACGTTCGCCGATTCGGCCGGCGGCGGCATGCACGCGGTGATCGCGATCATGGCCGCCCTGCTGCGACGGCACACGACCGGCACGGGCGAACACCTGGACGTGTCGATCACCGACGGGGTGTTGAACCTGACGTCGTTGATGATCGACGAACACCTGGCCACCGGCGCGGTCCCCGGCCCCGGCCACGACGTGCTGTCGGGCCGGTACGCCTGTTACGGCACCTACCGGTGCGAGGACGGCCGATGGGTCGCCGTCGGGGCCATCGAGACGAAGTTCTTCGCCGAGTTGTGCCGGGTGCTCGGATGCCCCGACCGGGCCGCCGACCAGTACGACGACGGCGCCCAGCCGGAACTGCGCGTCGCGATCGCCGAAGCGTTCGCGACCCGTACCCGCACCGAATGGCTCGCGGTGTTCGACGGCGTCGACGCGTGTGTCGCGCCGGTGTACACGATCGACGAGGTGACCCACGACCACCAGCTCGTCGACCGGGGCGTCGTCGTCGAGGCCCACCATCCCGTCCACGGCCGGTTCCGTCAACTCGGACCCGTCCTGGCCGGCCAGGACCCGATCGTCGGGGTGGTCGACGTACCCGACGTGACCGTCACCGACACCGACACCGTGTTCGGCGAAGCCGGGATCGACCCGACACGCACGAGCGAACTACGCGCCGCGGGCGTGATCGCATGACCGAGGAGGCCCCACGATGAGCGACACCGTCGCCGACGACATCCCGTCCGAGATCGCCGCGAAGATCGGTGAGATCCAGTACCCCACGATCGGGGAGTTCCCCGTGGAGATGGGCTACGTGTTCACCGGCTGCGCGTCGGTGGAGAACGGCAACCCGCTGTTCTGGGACGCGGCGGTAGCCGAAGAACTCTGCGGTGGCCCGATCGCACCGCCGACGATGATCTCGGTGTGGTTCCGTCCGCACCACTGGGCACCGAACCGCACCGAGGGGGCCCTGCCCCTGCAGGCGCACTTCGACCTGAAAGCCGCGCTCGGCCTGCCCGAAGCGGTGATGACCGACAACACGATCGTCTTCCACGCACCGGTCCGACCCGGTGACGTGCTCACCACCCACCAGATCCTGCGATCGATCTCGGCGGAGAAGACCACCAAGTTGGGCCCGGGCCGATTCTGGGTGATCGACGTCGAATACCACAACGCCGACGAGGTACTCGTGGCGTCGGAGTCCTACACCGGGTTCGGCTACCGCCGCGAAACCCCCGCCGAGCAGTCACCGACCGCGCCGACGCTCGAGGAACCGGCAGCGCTCGACCCGGAACTGATCGGGGCGCCACCCGGGGACACGACCCGCCCGACCGGGACGACGTCGCGCACCCTGCCCGACGTGGCCGAGGGCGAATCGTTGCCGCCGCTGTCCCAACCGGTGAGTGCCACCACGGTCGTGCTCGGGGCGCTGGCCACCCGGGACTGGCGCCCGATGCACCACGACCACGCGGTCGCGGTGCTGCGCAACGGGACCCGTGACA
>CAZVFF010000048.1:0-11989 GCA_964626395.1 uncultured Iamiaceae bacterium
CGCCTGCCCGGCTCAGCCGGTGTAGGCCGGTCGAGCGGCCACCGGGTGGGCCGGGGGAGCGTCGCCGGTCGATGTCGGGGTCGGGGCCGGCACGGCCGGGTCCTGCGCCGGGTCGTCGTTGTCCGCGGGCAGGTCGGTACCGATCGTCAACGCGTACGACCCGGCGTCGGTCACCGCCGCGGTGATCAAGCGTCCGCCGGGAACCGGGTGCTCGACCACGTCGTGCAGGCCGCGCGTCACGACCCGGTGGTCGGCGTCGTCGGCGGTCGGGGTCCACACCACGAGGCCGCGGCCCACCGCGTCCGCGGGCGCGTGGGCGACCACGGTGAACACGCCGGTGTCCGGGTCACTGGACAGCGACGTGACCCGGCCCGGTGTGGCCCGCGGATAGGCACGTCCCAGTACATCCAGGAACGCGTCGTTCGGGCCGGCGTCGGTGTTGTCGGGGCACTCCAGCAGGTTCAGCTGCGGTTCGATACCCACCGGCGGGACGACCGAACCCTCGTGCCAACGCACCGAGTGCGGATCCCCACACGACTGCCGCCACTGCCACCAGGCGCCGCCCTGGACCTTCGCGTCCTCGTTGGCCGCGTAGCGACGCACCTTGGCCATCGTCGATTCCGACGTCGACCAGAACCCGTACTCACCGACCCACACCGGCAGGCCCATCGCGTCGGCGAACGAATCGAACAGGTCGCTCATCTGCTCGATCGTGAACCCCGGGGTGATCGACTCGGCGTAGTTGTGCGGCGCGGCCACGATGCCGTCGGTGCCGAGCCCGATCGCGGCCGGGTCCGGGACCACGATCCCCCGTGACAGGTCGGCCGCGGGGATCGCCGGTTCCACGAAGATCAGCTGGTTGAACGGCGCGCCCGCCGCCGCTTCGGCGTCACGGATCGCCGTGACCGAATCCCGGATGAAGGCGTTGTACCCGGGGGCGACCTCGTCAGCGGGACGGGACACCTCGGGCTCGTTCAACAGGTCGTAGCCGGCGACCTCGGGCCGGCCGGCGAAGCGTTCGGCCACCGCACCCCACGCAGTGGCCAGCGAGGTGCGGATCCCGTCGGTGTCGTCCCAGAAGTGGTTCCAGGCGTTGCGCACGGCCGGTGACGAGTTGCGGTCGTCGGCCTCCAGACACGTCGACGCACCGTCGGTGATCGTCGCCCACGCCGGTGCCCCGTCCCAGCCCTTCGCCGGGGTCGTCCCGGCCGGACAGTCGGCCGGGACGGTCGTGGCGATCGTGTCGGTGAAGGCGTCCTGGTGCATGTCGAGCACGGTGTGGATCCCGTGCGCCGCGGCGGCGTCCACGTACGCGGCGACCTCGTCCAGATAGGCGGTGTCGATCACCCCACGGGTCGGTTCCAGACGGGACCAGGTCATGATCAACCGGATCACCGAGAACCCGTGGGACGCCATGACGTCCCAGTCGGCGTCGGTCACCGGCAGGTTCGCCGGCAACGACGGCACCCCCTGCCAGTAACGACCGAGTGCGTTCACGTTCGCGCCCCGCAACAACACCTGACGGCCCAGGTCGTCGACGATCTCGCCGTCGCCGGAGGTCCCGAGCGGCCGCAATTCGACCACCGTGTCGACACCCGGGGCGCCCGGTGCGGCCACCGCACCCTCGGGTGGGCCGCCGCCGACGGTGACCAGCGTCAACGACAACAGCCCCGTGCACACGATGGCGACGAGTCGTCTGTGCAGCCCCGTTGTGTCGCTCGTCCCGGCCGTACCGTTCATCCCCGTCACGCGCTCCATCCGGGACACGCTAGGAGGTCGCGGGTACGGTCCGGTGGAGTACCGTGCGGGGCGTGGAGGAGTTCGACTACGTCGTCGCCGGTGGCGGATCGGCCGGGTGTGTCGTCGCGAGTCGCCTGAGTGAGGACCCCGGGTCCACGGTGCGTCTGCTCGAAGCCGGCGGGGCGGGGCGCAACGTGTTCATCCGGGCACCGCTCGGGTTCGTGCTGGGCATGCCCCGCGGCCTGAACTCGTGGAACTACCACACGGTGCCCCAACGGGGGCTGAACGGCCGCCGGGGGTTCCAACCCCGCGGGAAGGGCCTGGGCGGTTCCAGCATCATCAACGCGATGATCTACGCCCGGAGTCACCGGTCCGACTACGACGCGTGGGCCCAAGCGGGCAACCCCGGCTGGGGTTTCGACGACGTGCTCGAGTACTTCATCCGCTCCGAGGACAACGCGATCCACACCGATTCGGAACTGCACGGCACCGCCGGGCCGCTGCACGTCACGAACCTGCGCAGCCCCAGCCCGATCAACGACGCCTTCCTCGACGCATGCGAGAACCAGGGGATTCCCCGCAACCCGGACTACAACGGCGCCGAACACCACGGTTGTTTCGAGGTGCAGGTCACCCAACGGGACGGCGAACGCGAGAGTGTGGCGGCGGCGTTCATCCACCCCAACCTGGACCGCCCGAACCTGGACGTGCAGGTGAAGGCCCACATCACCCGGCTGGTGTTCGAGGGGCGCCGCTGTGTCGGCGTGGAGTACCGCCAGGGTGACCGCCTGAAGATGGTGCGGGCCCGCCGCGAGGTGATCCTGTCCGCGGGGGCGTTCGGCACCCCCCAGATCCTGCTGGCCTCCGGCGTCGGGCCCGGCGACCACCTGCGGGAACTCGGGATCACCACGATCCTGGATTCGCCCGGGGTGGGACGGAACCTGCAGGACCACATCTCGGCGTTGCTGATCTACAAGGCCCGGATCCCCGACGACACCGTGGGGATCACCCCCCGCGGTGTGGGGCACATCCTCGGTCAGGTGTACCGCTGGTGGCGGCACCGCGACGGTCTGGCGACCAGCTGCGCCGCCGAATCCGGTGCCTACTACCGCTCCTCACCCGAGGTGGAGGTCTCCGACATGGAGATGGAACTGCTGGTCGGCATCGGCGACGACCACGGCCGGAGGATCCACCCCGGTCACGGCTTCTCCGCGCACCTGCTGCTGGCCCGTCCCGGGTCGCGGGGCACGGTGCGACTGGCCGCCCCCGACACCCGGGTCGACCCGCTGATCGACCCGAACTACTTCGACGACCCGTCCGACATGGAAACGCTCGTGCGTGGCACGCAGGTGGCCCTGGACGTGATGGCCGACCCGGCACTGGACCGCTACCGCGGCGAGATGCTGTACCACTACGACCGGGACGACCCCGCCCAGATCGAGACGATGCTGCGCGCCCACGCCGACACCGAATACCACCCGTGCGGCACCGCGAAGATGGGTCCCGACGACGACCCGACGGCGGTGGTCGATGCGCAGTTGCGGGTCCGCGGCGTGGACGGCCTGCGGGTCGCGGACGCGTCGGTGATGCCGACGATCCCGTCCAACAACATCCACGCGCCGGTGATCATGATCGGTGAGAAATGCGCCGACATGATCAGGACGGCCGCGGCCGGGTGACGGTGTCGACGATCGCGTCGACCAGCGCCCGGTCCGGTGGGCTCGTGGCCAGCAACGCCCGGGCGTAGAGCGGCCCGAGGAGCTGTTCGACGGCGTGGTCCACGGGTGCGGCGAACCCGTCCGGGTCCGCGGCCAGGCGTGTGGCCAACTCGGCGGCGAGCGGCCCGAGGACCCGTTCCTCCAACGCGGCGGCCAGGGCCGCGTCGTCACCGGCTTCGGTCGCCAGGGTGCGCAACACCCGCCGGTTCTCCGCCGGCGCGAACAGTTCGGCGGCCGCGTACAACCAGCCACGCAGGTCGTCGGCCAGGTCCCCGGTGTCGGGAACCGGGTGGGCCGCCATGATCTCGGCCAGGGCGTCGGTCACGGCGTCGACCCGGGACGTCCAGAGCCGTTCGAGCACCGCGGTGCCGACCCCCGAACGTGCCGCGACCGCGTTGTAGGTGAGGCTCGACATGCCCGCCTCGGCGAACGACTCCAACGCCGCTTCGGCCAGGCGTCGACGCGGTTCGGAACCGCGGGGCAGGTGCAGGGCGGCGTCCTCCGCCAACCGGTCCACCGCCCCGGTCGCGCGGGGTCGCGCCGGGAGGAAGAACAGCGCCACCAGCGCACCGCCCAACGCGACCAGCGCGCCGACCACCAGGGCACGGTGGATGCCGTACATGAACGCGGCGTTCGCGGCGTCGGTCAGGGTCGCCGCCAGATCGGCGGGCAGTTCCTCGGCGACGAGCGCCGCGGCACCCACCGAACTGCGCACCGCGGCCGCGGCCTCGGGTGAAGCGGCCGCCAGGTCGGCGAAACGCGGGTGTGCGGCGACCCGGGACGCGTACAACGCGGTCGTGATGCTGCCCAGGATCGCGACGCCCAACGCGCCGCCGACCTCCCGGGTGGTGTCGTTCACCGCGGACCCCACGCCGGCCTTCTCGGGTGGGATCGACCCCATGATCGAGTCGGTCGCCGGTGCCATCGCCAGACCCATGCCGAGCCCGATCACGACCAGCATCCCGGCGATCGGCAGGTAGCCGTTGGCCACGGTCGTGAACGAGAACAGGTACAGCCCGACGGCGATGAGCACCAGGCCGGCGGTGACGACGATCTTGGTGCCCAACCGGGCCACGAGCCGGGCGCTCCAGGGCGCGGCGATCATCAACACCACCGCGACCGGCAACAGCGCCGCGCCGGACCGGAACGCCGAGTAGCCGAGCACGAACTGCAGGTACTGGCTGGCGAAGAACACCGACCCGAACATCGAGAAGAACACGAGCGTGATCGCGAGCGACGCCGCGCTGAACCGACGGTCGCGGAAGAAGTCGAGGTCCAGGATCGGGTTCTCCACCCGGTGTTCCCACACCACGAACACGCCCAGCAGCACGACCGCGGTGACGAACGCCCCGACGACCCACGGCGCGCCCCACCCCTGGGAGGGGCCTTCGATGATCCCGAACAGCAACGCGATCAGCCCCACCGTCGAGGTGACGGTGCCGACCAGGTCCAGACGACCCGCGTGCGGGTCGCGGGTCTCGGGGATCAGCGTGACCGCCGCGACGACGGCGATCACGACCAGGGGGACGTTCACCCAGAAGATCGACCCCCACCAGTAGTGGATCAGGAGCCACCCACCGGCCAGCGGCCCGATCGCGACGCCCAGACCCGACACCCCCGCCCAGATGCCGATCGCCCGGGAACGTTCGCCCGGGTCCGAGAAGACATTGGTCAGGATCGACAGCGTGGCGGGCATCACGAACGCGGCACCGAAACCCTGCACGCCACGGAACACGATCAGCAAGCCGGCCGTGGTCGACAACGCGCACGCTGCCGAACCGATGCCGAAGATGACCAGGCCGACGATGAAACACGCCCGGCGCCCGAGCCGGTCACCGGTGGATCCGGCGATCAGCAGGAACCCGGCGAACACGATCGTGTAGGCGTCGACGATCCACTGCAGCTGGGTGGAATCGGCGCCCAGTTCCCGCACGAACGACGGCAACGCGACGTTCACGATCGTCGAGTCGATGCCGACCACCGACAACGCGATGCACAGCACCGCGAGGATCAGCCACCGGCGGCGTCCTGGAACGTCGGATCCGGTCGCCATCGGACGGCACCGTACCCGGGGTGTCCGGGCCGTGCCCGGGCGATCCGTGTGACTTCGGCCGCCGGCGGGTCGACCGACCGACCCGCCGCGGATCAGAGGATCTCGAGGACCCGTTCGGGTGGGCGTGCGATCACGGCACGGTCGCCGACGATCACGATGGGACGCTCGATCAGGATCGGGTTCTCGACCATCGCGGCGATGACGGCGTCGGCCGACGCGTCGTCCAGGTCGAGCTCGGCCCAGACCTTCTCGCCACGGCGGGCCATGTCGCGGGGGTGGTCGATACCCAGCAGTCCCATCACACGGGCGATGTCCTCGGCGGTGGGGGGTTCGTCGAGGTAACGGAAGTAGTCGGCCTCGACCCCGCGTTCGGCCAGGATCCCCTGGGTGGTGCGGCACTTGGAGCAACGGGGGTTGAACCACACGGTGGGTTCGGACATGGATCGCGTTTCCTCTCGGTGGGTGGTCGTGTCGCAGGTGACGTCCCCAGCAAACCACGAACCGGCACGAACCATTCCCCCGGGCCGACGAACGCGCACGCCGGGGTCGGGCGGGATGTCGTCGGACGGTCGCTACGGTGCATCGGATGCGATCCGCCGTGTCCCGACGGGTGGGGGCGATCCCCGCCAGGTTGTCGCTCGCACGTCGCGCGTTGGGAGCCTGGGGTGCCCGCCAGGTGGTCGTGGCGTTCGCCGGGGCCCTCGGTGTGGGCCTGGTGATCGGCCTGGCGACCGTGCTGATCCCGAACTCGGTGTTCGGCCGGGAGATCCCGCCGGTGTGGTGGGACTACCCGGTGTGGATCCTCACCTCGGTGCTGTGCGGGGTGCTCATCGCCACCTACGTGGACCCGGACCCGCAGTCCGCGGTCGCCGCCGACGGCACCGACCGGTCCGTGGCCGCCGACGACGAGACGATGACCCGGCGTGACCGCCGCACGAACCGCATGGGTGCCGCCGGTGGTGTACTCGCCTGGTTCGCGGTCGGCTGCCCTGTGTGCAACAAGATCGCCCTGGTCGCGCTCGGGTATTCCGGCGCGTTGACGTGGTTCGCCCCGATGCAGCCGTTCCTGGCAGCGATCGCCGTGGTGTTGACGGTCGTCGCGATCCTCCTGCGTCTGGAGGGTCAGGTCGTCTGCGCGGTGCCCGTGCCCCGCGACCGCGAACCCGTCGGGGTCTGACACCCCCGGATCATCGACCCCGTCCGGCTCCCGACCGTGCGGGCTCACGGGACGGCCGGTCGTCGGGCTCGCCGCCCGCATCGTCGGCGTCGGCACCGGCCCGGGACCGTCGCCACCCCCACACCGCGAGCACGCCGACGGCGACGAGGACCACGACCGCGATGTCCACGACCGGGTCGGCGAGGTCCCCCACCCGGGCCTGCAACCACGCCTGGGTGTCCAACGACACGAACTCCGGCGCGGTCAGGAAACCGTTCGTCGACCAGAACAGCCAACCCACGACCATGATCACCGCCCCGGTGGCCACCGAGGTGGTGTGGAACCGGCGCCCCACCACGGTGAACTCGCGTCCGCGCAGCAGGCTCCGTCGCCCCCCGAGGCGGCGCCACGCCGCGGCGATCACGACGAGCGGTACGACCATGCCGGCGCCGTAGGCCGCCAACAGCACCCCCGCCGACACGCTGTCGCCCTGCGCCGCGGCCATCGTGAGGATCGCGCCCAGGATCGGGCCGGCGCAGAACCCGGCGACACCGCTGGCCGCCCCCAGCAGGGCGGTGCGGACCCAGCCGGTCGCCTCGGCGGCACGATTGCGGGGATCGACCCGATCGGGCAGCACCCGGGCCGGGTCGAAACCGAAACCGAACATCTGCGCGAACCCCATCACGATCATGACCGCCGACGCGGCTCCGATGATCTCGGTGCGGTGGGTGGTGAACAGGCTGCCGATCGCCCCGGCACCCACCCCGAGGGGAACCAGCACCACCAACAACCCGGCGAAGAACACCAGGCCGTGCAGCACCAACCGGGAACCGCTGCCCACCGTCGACGCGAAGAACGCCGGGAGCAGCAACGCCGAGCACGGGCTCAACAACGCGAGCGTGCCACCGGCGAACGCGGCGACCAGGCCGACGTCCACGACGGAGCGCGGATCAGCCGCCGACCCGTTCGAGCGCGGCGGCGAACGCCTGCTCGAACACGTCGGTGGGTTGCGCCCCCCGGATCGGTTCCCCGGCCATCAGGAACGACGGGGTGGCCATCACCCCGAGGCGGTTCGCGACGGCCTGGGTCTCGGCCAGGGAGTCGGCGATCCCGTCGGAGGTCATGTCGGTCGCGAACCGGTCGGTGTCCAGACCCAACTCGCCGGCCAGGCCGACCAGCGCCTCGTCGGAGAGGTCGCCGACCGAACGGGTGTCACCTCCGGCGAACAACGCCGAGTGGTAGTCGAGGTAGGCGCCCTGTTCCCCCGCGGCCAGCGCGGCCCGGGCAGAACGTTCCGATTCGGGGCCGAACACGTTGATGTCCCGGAACTCGATCCGCAGGTCACCGGCGTCGACGTGGGTCATCATCGCCGGCAGGGTGTCGGCGTTCCACCTGGCGCAGTAGGGGCACTGGTAGTCGGAGAACATGACGAGCACCACCGGCGCGTCCGGGTCGCCGACGGCCCGGGGATCGTCGGGGTCGCGACGCTCCACCTCGGACAGCACGGGATTGGCCTCGCCGTCATCGACGGAGCCGGCGTCACCGGGGTCGGTGCCGACCGCGCCGTCGCGGGGCGTGTCCGCGGCGACGGTCCGATCGGCGGAATCCGAACCGCCGCCCAGGGACAGGACGACCGCGATCAACGCACCGGCGATCGCGATCACCACGACGGGCACGAGCCACGCGGGTCGCTGCGCTCGCCGGTCCTGGTTGGTGGACTCTGCCATGGGTACGGCTCCTGGTGCGGGCGGGATCAGGGGGCGCGTGCCCGGGGCGTTCCAGCGCGGGCACACCGAAGGGTACCGACACCGACCCGACGATCCACCGCTGTGGGCGGTTCGACCCCGCCGCGGCCGGACGACCTCAGGCGCCGCGGACGAACGTGGCGATCGGTTCGGAACCGCCCACGAACCGCAGGGTGCGGTGCACCGTGGCCGGGTCGGCCACGCACGCGACGATCACCGCGGCCACATCGGCGCGGGGTACGCCGGGGGAGTCACCGGGTCCGCCGATCCGGCCGGTCGCGGCGTCGTCGGTGAGGGTCCCGGGTGCGACGATCGTCCAGTCGAGCCCCGAGTCGCGCAGCACCGCGTCGGCGATCGCCTTGGCCTGGGCGTAGGGATGGAAACTCGACGATTCCGGAATGCCGTGGACGACTTTCGACCCCGACCACGACACCATCACGTACCGGTCCACCCCGACGGCCGCGGCCGCCTGGATCGACGTGATCGCGGCGTCCCGGTCCACCCGTCGGGTGCGTTCGGGGTTCCCGCCACCGGCACCGGCCGACCACACGATCACGTCGTGCCCGGACACCAGTTCACCGAACGCGTCCGCACCGAGGGTCTCGACGTCGGCGACGACCGGGGTCACCCCGGGGGCACGTACCGCGTCGGTCTGGTCGGTGGCACGGACCACCGCGGTCACGTCGTGCCCGCCGGCCACGAGCAACGGGGAGGTGAGCCGCGCCACCTTGCCGTGTCCTCCGATGATGATCACCCTGGCCACGGGCAGCTCCCTGCGGGGTCGATGGTCCGGTCCGGATCGTCCGGGCCGGGTCGGAAACCGGTGTGCGGTCGGATCATCGTCGATCCTCAGTCCATCTCCAGGTCGATACCGCATTCGGCGAGCGTGTACGTCGAGATCCGGTCGGCGGCGGCGTCGAGTTCGGTTTCGTCGACGTCACCGAACGCGAGCGAGAAGATCGCGCCGAACAGGTCCTCGGCGGAATCGGCCGAGGCGATCGCGTCGTTCAGATCCGAATACAGCGACGCCATCAGGTCCATGTCGTCGGCGATCTCCGCGGGTGCGGCGGCCGCCGCGGCGGAGAACGTCTCGTCGACCAGGGCGAACCCGGCCTTCATCTTCTCCAGGTCCGCATCGGAGATGTCGTCGATCTCGCCTTCGAGCCCGAAGTCGTCGTCCGTGTCGGCGGAGACGTCCGCGAACTTCGCCATCTCGTCGCAGAAGTCCCCGCCCGTGGCGGTCACGGGCGGGTCGTCGTCGACGGTGGTCGTCGGGTCGTTCGTCGTGGTCGTCGGCCCGGGGACGGTCGACACGACCGTCGTGGGCTCGGCGCGCAGCGAATCGACGGTCTGCCGGGGGACGCTGGCACCACAGGATGCGGCCACGAACGTGGCGACGGTGGCGAGCACGACGAGTCGGAGGCGGGTGGATGGTCGCATGGTGAACCGATCGGAACGGGAGCGGGTACGGGGTCCGGCCACGGGGACGGCCCACCCAGACCCTACGGGGCCGCCGGTAACGTCGGTGCCGATGGTTCCGCCACCCCTCGTACCGCCGGACCGGGACGGCCCCAACGGGTCCGTCCCGACGGCCCGTGGGTGGCTGCCGGACCGGCTGTGAGCCGCGCACGCATCCGGGTGGTCACCCGGGTCACCCCCGACGTGTTCGCGATCGTCATGGCGACCGGCATCGTCGCCGTCGCCGCCGGTCGCCACGACCAACGGATCGTCGCCGACATCGTCGGGTGGCTCGCGACGATCATGTTCGTGGTGCTCGTGGGTGCCGCGGCGTGGAAGATCGTCGACCGTCGCCACGTCGTGCGCGCCGAGTTGGATGATCCGGGTTCGGTGTTCGGCATGTTCACGTTCGTCGCCGCGGCGTGTGTGCTCAGCGTCCAGTGGACGGCGCACCCCCGGATCGTGGACCTCCTGGTCGTCGTGGCGGCGGTGGCCTGGGTCGTGTTCGTCGGTGCCGCCCTGCGGGTGACGGCCCGGACGTCACGCTCGGTGTTCCGGGACCGGGCGCGGGGTGGTTGGTTGCTGATCAGCGTCGCCACCTCGGCCCTGTCGATCGTGGCGGCACGGGCTGCGACGGCCCGGGACCGGCCGGGCCTGGTGGGTGTGGCCGCCGCGTTGTGGGTCGTCGCGGTGCTGTTGTACGTCGGTGTCGCCGTGTTGGTCGCGTGGCGGGCCACAACGACGGACCGGCCGGCCGAGGTCGCCACGCCCGACGGGTGGATCCTGATGGGGGCCCTGGCGATCGCGACGCTCGCCGCGGCGTCGATCCATGACGCCACCGGGGTCGTGGGCGGCCTGGCCACACGTCACGACTTCGCGGGGGTCGTCGCCGTCGTCACCTGGATCGCCGCGACGGTGTGGATACCGGTGCTCGCCGCCGTCCACGTGAAGGTCCTCGCCACGACCAGGCGCCGGCCCGGGTTCGCGAACCCGTGGTGGTCGGCGGTGTTCCCGGTCGGGATGTACTGCACCGCCTCGTCGTTGGTCGCCACGGGCGGGGACCATCGGGTGATCGCCGTCATCTCGGATGTCGCGTTGTGGGCCGCGTACGCCGCCTGGGCGGTGACCGCCGTGGCGATGCTGCGGGCCGGTGCGCGCTGGCTCCGCGACGAACCCGACGGCGCCGGCCCGCTCGACGGTTGACAGGCCCCACCCGGCGGATGCCATCGGCGGGGCACGTCCGGACGTGCTGGACCTCGGGTAGCATCGGGCCCGGTCACCGCACCGATCATGTCCCGTTCCGTCCGCCTGCGAACCCTCGCCGTCGCCGTCGCGCTGGTCGTCGGCGTGACGAGCGCGTGCGCGTCCGGGTCGTCGGCGGACGATGCGGCGGGGCCCGACGCCCCGCCGTTGACGGTCGATGCGCACGCGGACGGTTTCGTCGTGGCCTGGCACCCGGATCGTGGCGTGCCCGACGACCCCGAGATCGAGGTGATGGCCCAGACCGCGCTCGACGAAGGGTGGCGGGACGAGACCGCCTGGACCGGCCTCGACCTCGACGACGCCGACGGCGACACGATCCGCTACGACGACGTCGAAGTCGACACGCGTTACCGGTTCCGGGTGCGGACCGAGGACGGTGCGTGGTCCGAGCCGATCGACCGGATCCACGTGGCGACCGACCTGCCGGTGATCCGTATCGACACCGACGACCCGACCCCGACCTTCGCCGCCGACAAGGAATACAACGACGCCCACTTCACCCTGGACCCCGCCGGCGCCGACGGTGACGCGATCGACGTCGACATGCGGGTCCGGGCCCGGGGGAACTCCACGTGGGAGAGCGTGCCGGGGAAGAAGTCGTTCCAGGTCGACTTCGAAGAGAAGACGTCGGTGCTCGGTCTGCCCGAATCCAAGAAGTTGATCCTGCTCGCCAACTACCTGGATCCGTCGCAGATCAGGAACTGGACCGCCATGGCGATCTCCCGGGCGACCGATCTGGCCTGGACCCCGCAGTCGACCTGGGTCGAGCTGTACCTGAACGGCGACTACTTCGGGCTGTACGAGGCCTTCGAGAAGGTCGACACCGGGAAGAACAAGATCGACATCGACGAACCCG
>CAZVFF010000049.1:0-11868 GCA_964626395.1 uncultured Iamiaceae bacterium
CAGATCGACCCCGGCGAGGTGCACGTCGAGGTCCACCTCGTCGGCGACCACGTCGAACCCCGAGGCGAGCTCGGCCCCCAGCACGGCCAACCCACCCGCCAGCCCACCGGCCGCGCCCGCGTGCGCGAGATCGGTCACGTCCACCGCGTACTCGTCCCGATAGTGCCCGGCGAGCATCGCCAGGCGCCGTTCCAGCAGGCGGATCTGCGACTCGGACGCCCCTTTCTGGGCGGCGAAACGCCGGGGCGCGTCGGCGAAGGGGATGTCGACGTCGCAGGCCGCGATCAGTTCCAGCCCGGCGAGGCGGGCCGGGTCGACGACCGCCCGGACCGCGCCCAGTCCCCCGTCGGTCGTCGCCGATCCCCCGAGTCCGACGATGACCCGCTGTGCGTTCGCCCGCGCCGCGGTCAACAACAGTTCACCGGTGCCGGTCGTGTCGGCGTCCAACGGGTCGTTGCCGTCGGGGCCTCCGACCAGGTCCAGGCCCGATGCGGTGGCCATCTCGATCACCGCGAGTCCACGTGACAGCCGCCAGGGCGCCTCGACGATCCGTCCCAACGGGTCGTGGACCTCGCTGGTCCGGTTCGCACCACCGAAGACGTCGAGCAGTCCCTCCCCGCCGTCGGAGAAGGGCACCTCGACACATTCGGCGCCCGCCTCCCACGCGGCGTCGGAGATCGCGGCGGCGACCTCGGGGGCGCGCGCGGTCCCACGGAACTTGTCGGGCGCCGCGAGCACTCGCATACCCCGAGTCTGCCCGGTTCAGGGGACCTAACCTCGCGGGCATGGCCGATCGTGCGATCGTGGTGGTTTCCAACCGGGGTCCGGTGTCGTACCGGCGGGCACCCGACGGTTCCCTGGAAGCCCGACGGGGCGCGGGCGGGCTGGTGTCGGGGTTGTCACCGTTGCTGCAACGGCCCGGGCGTGTCTGGGTGGCCGCGGCGTTGTCCGACGACGACCGTGCCGCGGTCGGCGACCGCCCCGACGGATTCACCGCCGAAGGGGTGGCGCACCGTCGCGTGCAGGTCGACGGCATCACCGCCGTGTTGGCGGCGGTCGACCGTGACGACCTCGCGGCCTCGTACGGGACCGTGTGCAACGAGACCCTGTGGTACGTGCACCACCACCTGTTCGACCTGGCCCGCGCCCCGGTGTTCGACGGCGCGTGGTTCGCCGCGTGGGACGCGTACCGGCGGGTCAATGCCGCGTTCGCCGACCTCGTCGCCGAGATCGCGCCCCCCGGTGCGGCGGTGTTGATCCAGGACTACCACCTGTACCTCGTCGCCTCGATGTTGCGCGACCGCCGCGGCGACCTGGCCACGGTGCACTTCAGCCACACCCCGTTCGCCGAACCGCACCAGTTCGCCGTCCTGCCCGAGCGGGTCCGCCACGAGATCCTGTCCGGGCTCGCCGCGCACGACGCGTGCGGGTTCCACACCGCCACCTGGCGGGACTGCCACGCCGCGTGCAGCGCAGCGGACGACCTGACCCCGACGGTGAGCTTCGTCGCACCGCTCGGCCCGGACGCCGCCGACCTGGCGGCCACGCGCGCCTCCGACGCGTGCGCGGCCGCGGCGGACCGTCTCGACGCGCAACTGGCCGGCCGCGCGTGCATCGCGCGTTCGGACCGCATCGAACTGTCCAAGAACCTCGTACGCGGGTTCGTGGCCTTCGACGAGTTGTTGGACCGGTACCCCGAATGGCGCGACCGGGTCGTGTTCGCCGCGTCGGTGTACCCGTCGCGGGAGTCCAACCCCGACTACGTCGCCTACCGGTCCGAGGTCGAGGCGACCGTGGCCCGGGTGAACGCCCGCTGGGCCACCCCGGACTGGACACCGATCCTGTTGAACACCTCCGACGACTTCCCCACCTCGGTGGCCACGCTCGCCCGCGCCGACGTGGTGCTGGTGAACCCGATCCGGGACGGGTTGAACCTGGTCGCCTCCGAGGCGATGCTGCTCAACGAACGCGACGCCCTGTTGGCGTTGAGCCCGCAGGCCGGGGTGTGGGACACCCTGGGCGACGCAGCCGAAGCGGTCCCCCCCTACGACGTCGTCACCACCGCCGACGTGCTGCACCGTCTGTTGTCCACGACCGGTCCGCAACGGGCCGCCCGGGCGGCACGGTTGCGTGAGCTGGCCGCGGCCCGCACCCCGGCGGCGTGGCTGGCCGATCAGTTGTCCCGGCTGGCCGCCTGAGCGAGTCGTTCCAGCAACCCCAGCGCCCCGGCGGGACCTTCGACGACCTCGTCGGCGGTGGCGAGCACCTCGGCGGGGGTCTCCGCGCCCCGCACGGCGACCGTACGGGTCGTGATCCCGCGGCCGCCCAACCGCCGCAGCGCCGCGAACGCCGCCGCGTCGGCCCGGTCGTCGCCCAGGTAGCAGGCGTGGCGCACCCCGGGGTTGTCGGCGAGCGCCGCGACCACGGTGCCCTTGTCGTGGGACAACGGCGGGTTCAATTCGACCGAACAGCGCGCCTCGGCCCGTCGCAGCCCGGTGGTGGCGGCGCGGGCTTCGGCCCAACGTTCCACCTCGGCACGCCGGTGCGGCGCCTCGCGGTAGTGCAACGTGAGTGCGAGGCCCTTGTGTTCGATGCGGACGTCACGGGGCAGTTCCCGTCGGGCGTCGGTCACCGTGTCGACGATCACGTCCCGCCAGGCTTCGACCTCGGGCGGGCGGGTGACGAGTCCGTTCTCGCGGGTCTCGAGCCCGTAGAGACCGACCAGGGTGATCCCGCCGCCGAAGTGCCGCGTGAGGAAATCCAGCGGTCGGCCGGAGATGACGGCCACGGTGTGGGCCCGGCGGGCGAGGCGTTCGAGCACCGCCACCGCACCCGGCAACGGCACGGCGGTGTCCGGGTCGGGCACGACGGCCGACAGCGTGCCGTCGAAGTCGGTGAGCACGGCGGTGTGTTCCAGGTCGGACGCGAGTGCGTCCCACGGATCGGGCGGCGGTGGATTCACCCGTTCCCGGTGGCACCGGTTCCGTCGGTGTCACCAGCGGAGGAATCGCCGCCACCGGCGGCATCGGTACCGATCACGACCACGATGTCGGTTCCCGCACCGGCCCCGGGGTTGTTCTGGGCACCATCGGCGGGGGCGACGACATCGGGGCCGAGGCCGAGCGCGTCGGCGATCGTCTTCGCGTTGGCTTCGAACCCGTCGGCGAAGTACACCGCACTCGCCTCGATCGCCGAGGGCGCGTCGGCCAGCGAGGTCTGTTCGTAGCCCAGCGGGGTGATCTTGGACTGTGCGTCACCGGCGGCACCGGTGACGGCACCCGCGGTGGCGTTGAAGATCGCCACGGTGGTCTCCGCGGCGGGTTGCTCCTCGGTGGCCGCCGGCGGTTCCTCGACTGCCGAGACACTCGGCGCGATCGTCGGGACGTTCTCCACGGTGGTGGAGGGCGCTCCCGCGACCGGACCGGGCTCGGAGGTGTCCAACAGGCCGGCCGAACCGCCACGAGCGAGCAGGAACAGACCGAGCAACCCGGCGACCACGACGATCACCAGGCCACGGACGGCGTTCGGCGCGCCGGGCTGGTTGTCCGGGCTCACGGGACGTTCACGATCGACACCTGCACCCGGCCGAGCCTACAAGACGCGTCGTGTCGTCGCCGTGCGGGGTCCGGGACGCGTTCCGGTCACGACGTGGGCCACTGATTCCCCGTGGGGTACCGTGCTCTGCACGTTCCAGGCCCGAGTAGCTCAGTTGGCCAGAGCAACCGCCTTGTAAGCGGTAGGTCAGGGGTTCGAATCCCCTCTCGGGCTCCGACCGCTCGCCCCACGCCGACCACCCCCGCCCAACCGTCCACCCCATGACGAACTTCGGGAGGTTTCGTCCCCCATGCGCCCAGAACCCGCCGCAGTTCGCACGATGGGCGACATCCTGGGGCCCCACCCGGCGCCCGGCCCCTGGGTCGCGGTGAGTTTCTCCGATGACACGACGGCACCGGAACTCGCCGCCACGGCGGGCACCGGCATGGACGTCGTCGAGTTCCGGGTCGACCGGTTCACACGTCACGACCCGGATCACGTGACCGCCGTGGTGGGCCGGGCAGCGGGGATCCCACGTCTCGCGACGATCCGGGCGGCCGCCGAAGGGGGCGGCTGGTCGGGCACCGACGACGAGCGGATGACCCTGTTCGGCCACCTGATGCCGGTGGTCGACGCCGTCGACATCGAACTCTCCTCCACGGCGATCCTCGACCGTGTGGCACGCGCCGCGCACGACCACGGCCGGGTCGTGATCGGTTCGTTCCACGATTTCGACGGCACCCCCACCACGGACGCCCTCGCCGCCATCGTGCAACACGGCATCGACCACGGTGTCGACGTGGTGAAAATGGCGACGATGGTCCGGACCGACCGGGACCTGGGCCGTCTGGCACGCCTGGCGACCGACGACCACGGCACCGCGCTGATCGTGATCGGCATGGGTGCTCGGGGGGCGCCGTCGCGTCTGCTGTTCCCGTTCCTGGGGTCGCGGCTGACCTTCGCGGCTGTCGGTGAGCCGTCCGCACCGGGCCAACTCCCCCTGGCGGCGATGGCCGACACGTTCCGATTGTTGTCCCCGGCCTACGCGGCACGGCATCCCGCTCCGGTGCCCCCCGACGCGGCCTGAACGACCAGGCCGGACGTCTCCGGACCCGACAGGTGCGCGAAACCCCTGGTCGGAAGGGTTTCCGCGTTCTTACGATGAAAAAGATTGGCTTTATCCTTTCGTTCGCCGTGGCCAAGGTGTAAAACCAACTTCTGATGCCCAAAGAGCCGGTCGCCGATCCCACCCGACACGGGACGACCGCTGGAACCCACAAGAACCCGACCGGACGATCGCCGTGGACCGACCGTCCGGTCCCGAAACCGAGGAGACCCCGTGCCGATCGATGACACCCGACTGATCGAACTCGCCACCGCAGCAGACGACCAGAACCGCATCGCGATGCGCACCATGCGCGACGAACTGGGCGAACTGCACTTCGGTGAACTCGCCGGGGGTCTGCGTGATGCCCGGAGGCGACGTCTCATCAAGGGCGCACTCGTGGCGACGCCGGTCGTCGCGATCGGGACGCAGTTCCTGCCGTTGTCGCGGTTCATGTCGGCGGCCTGGGCGGCAGGCGAGATGAGCGACGCCGACATCGCCCGGTTCGCGGCCGGTGCGGAGCGTGCCGCGGTGGCCGCCTACGGCGTCGCGGTGGACACCGGCAAGCTGAACGACATCGAGGTCGCCGTCGCGGAGCTGTTCGCCGACCACCACGTCCAGCACGCCAAATCGTTCGAGTCGATCATCAAATCGGACGAGATCGACCCGAACGCCACGATGGTCACCGAGTTCGGCGGCCAGATCGAACAGGCCGCCGACGACAGCGCCATCCTCGAGGTCGCCTTCCAGGTCGAGAACGGCGCCGCCGCGACCTACCTGTTCGCGCTCGGAGCACTCGAGGACCCGACGAACGCGGCGGCGACCGCCACGATCCTGCCGGTGGAATCCATGCACGCGGTCGCGCTCGGCACCGTGCTCGGCAAGGCACTCGACGACGACGGCATGGTGCCGCCCTTCGAAACCGACACGGCCGCACTCTCCCCCGACGACTACCCCGAGGCGGGCTGAGCGACACCGTCGACCCACATCCGGAACCGCACGAACAGAGGAGTTGCAATGCAGATCAACCAGACCGAGGTCCGCCGTCAGGTGTACGAATCACGGGTCGCGAACGACGAGGCGATCGGGGCGTGGCGACGCCTGCTCCACCGCCTGTTCAGCGGTGAGGGCCACGACCGGCTCGGCCAGTCCGCCAAGGCGAACCTGCTGGGGGTGCCCGACCGGCGGAGCTTCTTCAAGATCGGTGGCGCGACGCTGGCCGGCGCCGCGGTGCTGGCCGCGTGTTCGTCGGACGGCTCGAACGACGGCGCATCGGCGACGACGACCGGGGCCACGCCGACGACGGCGGCCGACGGCGAGGACACCGACCTGGTGATCCTGCGCACCGGCACCTCGCTGGAGATCCTGTCGGTCGACGTGTACAACCAGGCCCTGGAGCTCGACGTGGTGACCACCCCGGCGATCATCGACGCCGCGAAGATGTTCGCCGACCAGCACGACCAGCACGCCAAGCTGCTGCAGGCCGCCACCGAGGACCTGGGCGGGGAAGCCTGGGACGGCACGAACGACTACGTGATGACCAACGTCGTCGAACCCGCCCTGCCCGACCTGCAATCCGAGGAGGACGTCGTGAAGTTCGCCCGCGAACTCGAGAACATGGCGGCGGCGACCTACACCGCAGCGACCGGCCTGTTGAGCACACCGGACCTGCGCCAGGCGGCCATGTCGATCGGCGGCGTCGAGGCACGCCACGTGGTGGTGTTCAACACCGTGCTCCAGGATGCCGATCCGACCACCTGGGCCCCGGACGCGTTCGAGGACACCGCCGACGCCGCCCCGGAGGAGGCGAACGTCCCCGCCGCGTGAACCCCGGCCCCGACCCGACCCTTCCCGAAATTCGGAGCGGAAACGTCCCGGGTGGGTGGTTCCGCTCCAAATTTGGGCATGTGGCCGGGCACCCGGCGGCGGTCCCCGTGGCCGGTGCGGGTGTGTTAGGGTAGCCTCACAGGTTCGTGTTCCCGGGTGGGACGGACCGCTCGGGTGCGCGACCGAGCCGAACCGAGACCGACAGGAGCACCCCGGTGGCCATCTTCGGAACCGTCGAACGCACCGAACACCTCACCCCGAACCTCGTCCGCGTCGTCCTGGGTGGATCCGGGCTCACCACATTCGAACCGAACGAGTGGACCGACCAGTACGTGAACGCCCGCTTCGTCCCCGACGGCGCCGACTACACCACACCGTTCGACCTCGACGAGGTGCTCACCCTGGACCGCCCGTTGCGCCCGGTGGGCCGACGGATCACGATCCGCTCGTGGGATGCCGACGCGGGTACCGTCACCATGGATTTCGTCGTCCACGGTGCCGCCGGTCACGCCGGGCGGTGGGCGAACGCCGCCACGGTGGGCGACCTGCTGCAGTTCACGGGCCCGTCCGGCAAGTACCGGCCGGATCCGACGATGGACGTGCACCTGTTCGCGGGCGACGAGAGCGCCCTGCCCGCGATCGCCGCGTCACTCGAGGCCCTGGACGAGGACGCCGTGGCGTACGCGGTGCTGTTGGCCGACGACACCGACGGCGAACTGGACCTGCACACCCGGGCCGATCTGCGTCTGACGTGGCTGCACCGCGCCGACGCCGCACCCGGAGACCCCGACCAGCTGCTGCGAGCGGTGACCGACCTGGACCTGCCCGACGGACGCGTCGGCGCGTTCGTGCACGGCGAGGCCTACGAGGTGCGTTCGATCCGCACCCACCTGGTCGCGGAACGGGGCATCGCCAAGGACGACACGTCGATCTCGCCGTACTGGCGGCGCGGACGCGACGACGAGCAGTGGCGGCAGGTCAAACGCGACTGGGTCGCCGAATCGGCCCGCATCCTGGACGAGAAACTGGCCGCCACCGGCCGCAGCTGACGTTCAACCGTCCCTTCGAGCCGACCGGTTGCCGTGGCGACCCACCGGGCGTAGCATTCCGCCAACCCCACGGGGGTCGGGAATCCGGGAGAACGCATGGGACGGAGGGACGGATGACACGCAACGCAGACACGTCGGATGTGAGCCGCCGGACACTGCTCAAGGCCTTCGGACTCGGTCTGTCGACCGTGGTCGTGGCCCCCTGGTTGGCCGGTTGTGAATGGGCACCCGCACCGTTGCCCGAACTCCTCGCTCCCGACGAGAACGGCCTCCGCCTGTGGCCGTTGTGTTCCTCACGGATCATCGGGGTGACCGGGCAACCGGTTCCGGGAACCGACCACGTCTGGCACGCCGCACCCGACGGGGGTGCGACCTTCCCCCACGACGACGGCGGCTGGACCTACGTGTCCAACTGCGAGGGTTTCTGGCAGGGCGGTGCGAGCCGGGTCCGGTTCGCCGCCGACGGCGAGATCGTCGACGCCGGGAGCATCCTCAGCGGCACCCGGGTGAACTGTTCGGGCGGGGCGACACCGTGGGGGACCTGGTTGAGCTGCGAGGAATGGGACCAGGGTCGGGTGTGGGAATGCGACCCGCTCGGCGTTGCCGACGCCGTCGCGAGACCGGCGATGGGTCGGTTCACGCACGAGGCGGCCGTCGTCGATCCGGCGACCCGTGTGGTGTTCATGAGCGAGGACAAGCCCGACGGTGGCCTGTACCGGTTCGTTCCCGATGCCTACCCGGACCTGTCGGCCGGCGTGCTACAGGTCCTGGCCGGCGAAGGGCCCACCCGGCGGTGGGCCGATGTTCCCGACCCGTCCGCGACGACGACCCCGACCCGCCATCAGGTGGCCGACACCGTCACCTTCGACGGCGGTGAGGGCATCACCCACTTCGAAGGCACGACGTACCTGACCACCTCGGGCGACGACCGGGTGTGGGCGATCGACGGGACCGACGTCGAGTTGTTCTACGACCGGGCCGCCCAGGAGGGGAAGCCCCGACTCACCGGCGTGGACGCCGTCACGGTCGACTCCCACGGCTGTCTGTTCGTCTGCGAGGACAACTACTACATCGACGGCTTCTACGGGATCGGGAACAGCCCACTCGAGATCGTCCGGCTCACCCGGAACGGCCTCGTGGACGCGATGGTGCAGGTCGCGGAACCGGGCGCCGAGACCGAGTTGACGGGCGTCGCGTTCTCTCCGGACGGCCGACGCATGTACTTCTCCTCGCAACGGCCCGGGATCACCTACGAGGTGTCGTTCCCCGTCACCCAGTTCTGACGGGCCCCCTCAACGCAGGAGCGGGTCCCGGGGCAGCCCGAGCAGCCGTTCGGCGATCTGGTTGCGGGCGATCTCGGAGGTGCCCCCGGCGATCGTCATCGCCCGACAGGCCAACGCCACGAGTGCCGCGGCGCCGCCGTCGCCCGCCAGGAACACCGCTTCGGGTCCGGCCAGATCGAGTGCGATGTCGGCCAGGTGCTGGCCCTGCTCGGCGACGACGAGTTTGGTGACGTTGCCCTCCGCGCCGGGTTCGGTGCCCGCGACGGCCCGTTGGGCGCGACGCAGGTTCAATAACCGCAGGGTCTGGTTGCGGGCCAGGTGCCCGGCGACCGCGCCGACCACGCCGGCGGCACGGTCGGGGTGGGCGTCCATCAACGCGATCGGGTCGACGAACCCGGCGAAGTTCCCGCCGATCCCGCCGCCGATACCGACCCGTTCGTTGCCGAACGTGGACCGGGCGACCTTCCATCCGGCGTTCACCGGGCCCACGACGTCGTCGTCGGGCACGAACACGTCGGTGAGGAACACCTCGTTGAAATCGGCGTTGCCGGTCACCTGACGCAGGGGACGCACTTCGACCCCTTCGGCGTGCATGTCGATCACCATCGTGGTGATCCCGTCGTGTTTCGGGGCGTCGGGGTCGGTGCGGATCGTGACCAGGCCCAGGTCGGCTTCGTGGGCGACCGAGGTCCACACCTTCTGGCCGTTGAGCACCCAGCCGCCGTCGACGCGGGTGCCCCGGGTGCGGACCGACGCGGCGTCCGAACCGGCTTCGGGTTCGGAGAACATCTGGCACCACACGGTCCGCTGGTGCAACGCCGGGGACACCCACCGTTCGACCTGGTCGGGGGTGCCGTGCTGGATGAGGGTCAGGATCACCCAGGAGGTGATTCCGTAGGACGGCGCGCTCAATCCGTGGGCGGCCATCTCCGATTCGATCACCAGCTGTTCGACCGGTCCGGCACCCCGGCCGAACGGTTCGGGCCAGTGCGGCACCGCGTAGCCGGTGTCGACCATCCGGTCGCGCTGTGCGTCACCGTCCAACGCGGCGATCCCGGCCAGGTCGGCCTGCACCCGGGTGCGGATCTCCTCGGCTTCGGGCGGCAGGTCCAGATCGGCGGTGCGGGTCACCCCACGGCGGGTCACCTCGACCAGCGCCGAGCGCGGGTCGATGCCCACGACCACCCCACGCAGCGCGGTCGAGCGGCGCACGTACAGGTGGGCGTCGTGTTCCCAGGTGAACCCGATGCCGCCGTGCACCTGGGTGTTGAGTTGAGCGTTCGTGTACCCGGCGTCCACGGCCAGGGTCGCGGCGGTCGACGCGGCCAGGGTGAACCCGTCGGGGTCGTCGCCGTCGCCGGCCCGGGCGGCGTCACAGGTGGCGGCGGTGGCCAGCTCGGCGGCGATCAGCATGTTGGCGCAGTGGTGTTTGACCGCCTGGAAGGAACCGATCACGCGGCCGAACTGTTTGCGTTCCTTCGCGTACGCGGTCGCCGACTCGCAACACGCCCGGGCCATGCCGGTCGCTTCGGCGCCGAGCAGCGTCCAGGCCACGGCACGGGCGGTCCCGGCCGCGCCGGCGAGCACCTGCACGGGTGCGTCGACCAATTCGGCGGTGGCCGACGGACGCGACGGGTCCAGGTCGACCGAACCGGCGACGGTCACCCCGCCCGCCGACAGGTCGACCAGCACGACGTCGTCGCCGACGACGACCAGTGCCGCCTCGGCGCAGCCACCGGCGAGCAGCACCCCGGTGGGGCCGGTCGCGGTCGGTGTCGCCGCAGGGCCGCCGATGGTCAGGCCGGATCCGTCGGAACCGAACGCCCACCGGACCTTGCCGGCGACCAGATCACCGAGGCGTCCCCCGGCGACCTCGGCGGGCGCGCACGCCTCGATCACCTGCGCGGCGATGACGGTCGTCGTGAGCGGACCGGGCGCCACGGTCGCACCGGCGGCTTCGATGACGACCGCCAGTTCGCCCAGGCCGTAGCCGGACCCGCCGTTGGCTTCGGTGACCCCCAGGCCCAACCAGCCCAGCGCGACCAGGTCGTCCCAGAACGCGGGCAGTGCGCCCGAGGGGGCGTCCAGCAACTGCCGCGCCGCTCGAAGCGCGTCACGGTCGGTGAAGAACCTGGTGGCGACGTCCGCGAGTTCGCGGTGCGCGTCGGTGAGGGCGATACCCATGGTCTGATTTTCCCCTTGTGTCCGAAGGTCGGATCCCGTCAGTCTCGCACGTCGTCGGGCCGGCGGGGGAAGTCGGACCGCCGGCCGGACCGGCCGTTCAGAGCATCAGGCCGAGGCCGCCGTCGACCAGCAGGGTCTGGCCGGTCACGTAGCGGTTCATGATCAACGCCTCGCAGGCGTCGGCGACGTCGTCGGGGGTCGCGACCCGACCCATCGGGGCGACCGCGGCGACCCCGGCCTTGAGCTGATCCCAGTCCTCGGTCCACGGTGTGGCGACCAGACCGGGGGCGACCGCGTTGATGCGCACACCGGGCACCTGCTTGGCGAGGTGGGCGGTCAGGTGGTCGAGCGCGGCCTTGGACACCGCGTAGGGCAACGACGATCCGGTCTGGCGGATCCCGGCGATCGACGTGATCGTCACCACCCAGCCGTCCTCAGCGGCCCGCAGCGGTTCGAGCGCCGCCTGGGTCACGAAGAACGTGCCGTACACGTTGGTCTCGAACACCTGCCGCCAGTGATCGGGGGTGAGCGCCTCCACGTCGGTGAGTGGCACGTCGCAGGTACGTCCCGCGTTGTTCAACAGCCCGTCGAGACGACCCCACCGGTCGAGGGCGGCCGCCACGAGCCGGGGTCCGGTCGCCGGGTCGCTGATGTCGCCCTGCACGTACGTCGCATCGGGCAACGACGCGGCGACCTGTTCACCGGCCTCGACCGAGGTGGCCGAATTGACCAGCACCCCCGCGCCGGCGGCGGCGCAGCGGCGGGCGACGGCTTCACCGATGCCCGACGACGATCCGGTGACGATGACGGCCTGTCCGGTCAGATCCATGGTGGGTGCTCCTGGTGTTCGGGGCGACCCCGGGCGGGGTCGGCCGGTGGGACGGGC
>CAZVFF010000050.1:0-11663 GCA_964626395.1 uncultured Iamiaceae bacterium
CGGCGAAATGGGCCGGTGACCCGTCGATGCACGACACCGACCGGATCTTCGGTGTGGTGCACTACGAACAGGACCCGCCGGTGTTCGGCGGCACCGAGAAGGTGTTCCGCGGCCTGGGCGCCGAAGCCGGTTGGGAGGCGACGGTCAACCTGACCTACCTGTTGGACCTGTCGAAGTTGCCCGAGACCGCCGCCGGCCTGGTCGCGAAACTGAAGGACGCCGGGGTCACCACCGTGGTGTTCCTGGGCGACCCGATCATGCCGATCTACCTGACCCAGGCCGCCACCAAACAGGACTGGTATCCCGAGTGGATCGTCACCGGGACGGTGTTGACCGACACGGCCGCGCTCGCGCGCAACTACGACCCCGACCAGTGGCGTCACGCGTTCGGGGTGTCGACCCTGCCGGTCCGCACCCCGACCGAGGACTCCGACGCGTACCGCATCCACCGTTGGTACCACGGCGAAGGACCCGAAGCGACCAAGACCGCCGCCACCTTCTACCCGAACCTGCTGGCCCTGTACCAGGGCATCCAGATGGCCGGGCCGAACCTGACCCCGCAGACCTGGGCGGGTGGGATGTTCCGTCTCGAAGCCACCGGCGGACAGCCCGGCGCCCCGCACGTCAGCTACGGGAACACCGACCTGTTCCGGTTCGCCGAGGTCGACTTCACCTCGGTGGACGACTCGACGTTGATCTGGTGGGACCCCGACGCCGAAGGCCCCGACGAACAGGGTTCCGAAGGTACCGGTCTGTACCGTTTCGTGAACAACGGCGAACGGTACCTGCCCGGGGAGATGCCCACCGAGCTGCAACCGTTCTTCGACGTCGCGAACACCGTGACCGCCTTCGACGGCCCCCCACCGGAACTCAGCGTGCCCGACTATCCGCCGCCCCCGGGGTCCCCGGCGGCAAAATAGGCTCGCGGCGACCTGCCGCCCGTGAAAGGTGTCCGAGTCCCGTGACCGCCTCGACCCCGCAACCCCAACTGCGCGACCGGGTGATCGTCGGGCTCGCCCGCGCCGCGACGGCGGCGTTGTTCACGTCGGTCGAGGTGGTCGGTGACCCACCGCCGGACGGGCCCACGATCCTGGCCGCGAGCCACCTGAACGGGTTCGTCGACCCGGTCGTCCTGGTCGCCCGGGGAGGGCGGCTGCCACGCTTCCTCGCGAAAGCGACCCTGTGGGACAACCCGGCCGCGAAGACAGCGCTCGGGTTCGCGCGGGTGATCCCGGTGCACCGTGCCGTGGACGGCTCGACCGACGCCAACACGGCGATGTTCGCTTCGGCGGTCGACGCGCTCGCCGAGGGTGGCACGTTGGCGATCTTCGCCGAGGGGACCACCCACGACGATCCGACGATCCGCCCGTTGCGCACCGGGGTCGCCCGCATCGCGTTGCAGGCCGCCGGTGGCGGGATCGAACAGGTGCGCGTCGTGCCGATCGGGATCACCTACGAGGACAAGGTCGCCCTGCGCGGTCGGGTGCTGATCCACTACGGCGAACCGATCGGGGTGCCCGCGGACCCGGGACTGGTCGAAGCCGACGGCGCGCCGTCGCGGGAGAAGGTGCGGGTGTTCACCGACCACCTGCAACAACGCATCCAGGGGCTCACCCCGCATTTCGCGAGCACCGAGGAGGCGCTCGCGTTGACCACGGCCGCCACGATCGACCGCCGCACGACGACGACGCCGGGCCGGGCCGTTCCCATGGCCGACGTCGCCGCCGAGGCCCGCACGCTCGCGGCATGCGATGCCGGGCAGCGGGCCGACCTGGTGTCCCGGGTGGCGCGCTACGAGATGCTGCGCGGCTTCGTCGGCCTCGACGACGCCACGGTGCTCAGCGGGGTGCGGCCCGCCGAGTTGACCCGCCGCATCGTGGTGTTGGCTGCGATCGTGTTCATCCTGTCGCCTCTGGCGGTCGCTGGACTGTTCGCGAACCTGGTTCCGTTCCTGCTGGTCGCGGTCGCCGGACTGGTACCGAAGGCGCCGGTGTCCAAAGGCACCGTCCGGGTGCTCGTCGGGGTCGTCATGTTCCCGGCGACCTGGCTGTTCCTGGCACTGGCAGACGCCGGAACCGGCCCGGTGGGCGATTTCGCCCGTGCGGTGACCCTGCCGGTGAACGGCCTGCTGGGGCCGTTACCGACCGACCGCGCGGGTGGTTGGGCGGCGCTGGCGGTCTTCGTCGCCGCGCCGGTGATGGGCGTGCTCGCGATGATCGTGATCTCCCGGGCCCGGGCGCTGTTCACCGCGGTGTTGCGGTGGCGCACCCTGGTGGACCGCCGCGGTCAACTCGAGCTGGTGCGCGCCCACCGGGACGATGTCGTGGCCACCACCCGGGCTCTGGCCGCCGGAGCCGGTGCCATCGGAACACGAACCGGTGCCGGGCCGAGGGGGAACGACCCGGACCCCGACCGGTGACCGCCATCGGCCACGTCGCGACCGCCGACTGCGAACGGTGCCGCCCGGGGCCGATCGCGCAACCGGTCAACACGGCGTCGAGCCTCGCGTTCTGTGTCGCCGGCGCGGTCCTGATCCGTCGTCACCGCGGGGACCGGGCGGGAACGGCGTTGGGGTGGTCGGCGGTCGCGGCCGGGCTGGGCAGCGTCGCCTACCACGGTCCGGGAACACGGGCCGGGGCGATCCTGCACGACGCCTCCCTGATCACCTTGCTGGGTACGGTCGCCGCGACCGATGTCGCGAGGGTCGCCGGGCGCGAACTGCCGACCCCGGTGCTACGCGCATTGCCGGCGGCGGCGATCGCCGCGGCCGCGTCGCCGTTCTCCATGCCCGCCCAGTTGGCCGTCGGGGCTGGTGCGGTGGTCGCCGAATGGGGCCGGGTCCGCAGCGACCGACACGCGGGGCGGCGAGGGTGGCGCCCGTTCGCCGAAGCGGTCGTTGCCGGAGTCGGGGCGCTCGGCCACGTGCTGGGACGGACCGACGGCCCGCTGTGCCGACCGGACTCCCGGTGGCAGGCGCACGCGTTGTGGCACACCGCGATGGCCGTGGCGTTGGTGCTGCGGGACGACTCCGCCGAGCGACGTCGAGGATCGGGGGACAACGGCGATGTCGCTTGGTACCATCCGGGTTCCCCGAACACGGCCACACGGAGCAGATCCCCATGGACGAGACCACCCTCAAGACCGTCGGCCTGATCGGCGCCGGACTGCTCGTCGGCTACCTGGTCGCCAAGGTCCGCAAGCAGCACCGGGTCGCGTTGGAGACCGTCGCCGACATCGAAGGGCAGCTCGCCGCGTTGGATCCGGCGACCCGCGCGGGTGTGATCGCCCGGCTGTCCAGGGACTCGATCGAGTTCGCCAAGGGCACCGTCGACGCGGTCCGCGAACGCAACGGCTGAACGACGACCCCGACGAGTCGAGGATCGGAGGAATCATGACCAGCGCTGACCGTCCGGTGGAACTCGAGGCCATGATGCGGCGCCGGGGTGGGGCCGCCGTGTTCGTCGCGGACTTCGACGAGCTCGACGCCGCCTGGGACGCCTACGAGCAGCTGAAAGCGGCCGCCGACGCGCACCGACTCACGATCGAGGGCGTGATCGTGTTCCGCAAACTCGACCACGGTGCGGTCGAGGTGCAGAAGGCCACCGACCGCCACACCCGCCGCGGACTGCGTTGGGGCATCGTCGGCGGGATCGCCCTGGGGGTGTTGTTCCCCCCGTCGCTGCTGGGCAGCGCGGCCGTGTTGGGTGCCGGAGGTGCCGGGATCGGCCGCTTACGACAACTGCACCAGCAGAGTGACATGGCCGCCGAGTTGGGCAAGGGCGTGAAGGTGGGCCATTCCGGGTTGATCGCCGTGGTCGTCGATCCCGTCGAAGCCGAGATCCAGCAGGCGCTCGCTCGAGCCGACAACGTGGTCCAGCGTTCGGTCGGCCCCGGGGTCGCCGAAGGCATCCGCAACGAGGCCGGCACGCAACTCGCCGGCGACAACGGACCCTGAACCCGCACAGCGGACACACCACGCCGGCCGACGGTCTGCGAGACCTCTAGTCTGGAACCACCCGCCCACCGAACCGAGACGACCATGACCGAGCCGAAGCATGGACCGCACGACGACCCGCACGTCGACCGCGGGATGGAGCCCGCGGTGTCCCGTGGGGCCGGGGTCGCCCTCTACGTGGGCGACTTCGACGACCTCGAAGGCGCCCGCGCCGCGTACGCGTTGTTGAAGGACGCCGCCGACCACGATCGTCTGTCGATCGAGGGCGCGATCGCGTTCCGCAAACTCGACCACGGCGCGATCGAGGTGGAACGGGCCACCGACAACGACACGCCCCGGGGCATGACCTGGGGCATCGTGGGCGGGATCGCCCTGGGGGTGCTGTTCCCGCCCGCCCTGTTGGGATCCACGCTGTTGTTGGGTGCCGGCGGTGCCGGGATCGGCCGTCTGCGGCATCTGCACAACAAGACCGAGATGGCCGCCGAGTTGGGCAAGGGCATCGATCCGGGCCATTCGGGGTTGATCGCGTTGGTGACGAACCCGTCGGAAACCGAGTTGGCCGGGGTGTTCGCCGGCGCGAACCGCGTGTTCTCGCGCGCCGTCGACGAATCAGCCGCACACGACATCCGCAGCGAAGCCGCGCAACGACAGGAGCATCCCGGCGACCCGGAACGCTGAGGGCCGCTCCGCCGGTGCGTCCGGACGACCGGGCGGTCCCGGGTTCAGCCGTGTCCGACCAGAACCGACACCACCAGGGTCACCACCACCGCGCAGGACACCGCGACGAACCGCCAGTCGCGTTCGCGGGTCCACATCCACACCAACGCCAGGACCCGCAACGCCGGGGTGACGGCCAGCACCAGCACCCCGATCGCCATCAGTCGGTCGCCTTCGGATTCCGCCGCCGACAGTTCGAACAGCTTCACCGCCGGGGAACGATCCGACCCCGAGGCGACCTTCAGCGCCAACCCGATGGCCATGAGCACCACGGCGACGATCAACCCGCCCCGCAGCAGCCATTCGACGGTGCGTTGGACCCGGTGGACCTCGGCTTCGGTCGTGGCATCGATCGACACGCGTTCAGCGTCCAAAGTCCACTCCCAGAGCCGAAAGCCCCATCTGCACGGCCACGAGGACGAGGATGACCACCAGGATGCGCCGCAGCACACCGGGGTGCACCCGGGCCGAAACCGCAGCTCCGAAGGTCGCGCCGACGACGACACCCAACGCGACGGGCACGACCGTGTAGGGGTGCACGTAGCCGCGGGCGAAATAGACGAACAGGCTGGCGATCGCGGTGACGCCGATCATGAAGTTCGACGTGGCCGCCGCCACCTTGATCGGCACCCGCATGCCTTCGCTCATGGCGGGCACCTTGATGAAGCCGCCACCGACCCCGAGCATGCCCGACACGGTGCCGGCGAACAGCGAGATCACCCCGCCCAACCCGACCCGTTCGGCTCGGTAGGTGACGAGCGCTCCGGCGTGGTCGTCGTAGAAGGCGCCGGCGAGAGTGCCGGGTTCCTCCCAACCGCGGTGATCGGTGACGTTGCCGTCGTCCGGCGGGTCCGGATCGTCGGCGACGGCGTCGACCGGTTCGGGATCCTTGCGGCGACCAACGAGGAACGCGGTGAGGATCATCAACACCGCGAACAGGCCCGACAGCAACGACGGGGAGATCAGCACCGCGATCAGCCCGCCGACGATACCCCCGATGGTGGTTGCGACCTCGAGGGTCATGCCCAGACGCATGTTCGCGGTGCCCTTGCCCACGTAGGCGCTACCCGCCGCGGTGGAGGTCGCGACGACCGCGACGAGCGAAGTCGCGACCGCGATACGGATGTCGAACCCGAATGCGAGCACCAGGGTCGGCACGATGATGATGCCGCCACCGATCCCGATGATCGCACCCAACCAGCCGGCGAAGATCCCCAGGACGGCCAACAGGGCGACCGTGAGCAGCGACAGATCCACGGAAGAACACTAGGAGCGTTCGACGCCGGTCGGTGCAAACGGTCCGCCCCGGATCGTCGATCCCGGCCCGGAACGAACGATGCCCCGCCGATGGGCGGGGGCATCGTCATCCGGAACGGAACGGGGTCAGCTGCCGCGAGCGAACAAGAAGCGACGTTTGGCGAGCACCATCCCGGTGCCGAGCACCAGGAGGGCGAGTCCACCGAAGACGAGCGGCAGCGTCTTGGACCCGGTGGCGGGCAGGGTGCCCGAGTTCCCGGCCTGGGCGCCGACCGCGGGCCCACCCTGGGCAGGGGCGACCCCACCGTTGCCGTCGCCGGGTTCGTTGCCCCCGGCCGGCTGCGCCTCGACGATCGTGATCACCGTCGAAGCGAGGACCTCCCCGCCCACGAGCGCGTCCACCACGACCTCACCGAGTTCCTGGTCCGCCGGCACGGCCCACGAGGCCGTGAAACTGCCGTCTTCTCCGACGGTGACCGTCTGGATGGTTGCTCCGGCGACGACGACCGCGACCTCACAACCCGGGGGGAATCCCGTGCCTTCGATCGTCACGGTCGACCCGGGGGACGCCTGTCCCGGCGTCGTCAGCGTCGCCGTCGCTCCGTAGCCGTAGTCGGACGTGTCCGCGTCGCAGCCTCCCGCGGCGCCGACGGTCGTGGCCGTCGCTGTTGCGGCCACCACTCCGAACAGCAGTGCCGCCACGGCCAGGAGTCTGGCGAGCGGTTTGTGTCGAACCTCGATCATGTCGATCCTCCCTGCACTTTCCCGAGTCGACACCGTGTCGCTCGTTCGTGGACGGGTTGCCGCGGTCGCGGCACCGACGGATACATTACTCATCTTGAATCCGGAGGTGTCAAGGCTGAGTCGCACGGAGGGCCGAACGGCCCGGGAACGGCCGGACCCGATGTGGTCGGTCGAATTGGTCACGATCGTGGTGGCGAGCACGCTCCTGGCGGGATCGTCCGCCGCGGCACCGACGGGTGTCGCCGTCGTCGATCTCGTCGAACGAGCCGTCTTCGGGGGTGCGCTCACCTGGTTCATCGCCCGGAGCGGGCATCGGACGAAAGCGCTGATCGCAGCGGTCGCGACGGCCCTGGCCGGGTCGGTGTGGACGGGCCTGGTCGGCCTCGCCGCGCTGGTCGTCGCGACGTCGAGGATGGTCGGACGTTCCCGACGCGACGATCTCGTCGAAGGGCTGATCGGCGCAGCGTGCGTCCAGGTCCTGTTGCGCACGAACCCGCTCGGTGGGTTCGGATTGAGCGCGTTGGTGACGACCGTGGTCACCGTCGTCGCCGTGGTCTCCGCCTACCGGCATTCCGTTCCTCGGCTGAAACGGCAACTCCGGGTCGGTGGGCTCACGGTGGCCGGTTTCCTGATCGTCGCGATCGCGGGGCTGTCGTTCTCGGCGTTCCGGGCGTCGTCGAACCTGGACCGGGGACTGGCCGAGGCCCGGGCCGGTCTCGAACAGGCGCGCGCGGGAGACCAGACCGCGGCCGGCACGAGTTGGGCGTCGGCCAACCTGCACCTGGACAGGGCGCACCGGTCGTTGTCGTCACCGCTCGGCAAGCTCTCCTGGGTGGTCCCGGTCGTTTCCCAACACGCGCGGCTGGCCGTCACCGCGTCGCATTCGGGCGCACGGGTCACCGCCAGCGCCGCGCACGCGGCGACCGTCGCACCGTTCCAGACGTTGCGCGGCTCCGACGGCACGTTCGACATCGACCGGATCGAGTCGATGATCGATCCGGTCGCCGCGACGGTGGCGGCGACCGACAGCGCGATCTCGGCGATCGACGCACGTTCCTCACCGTGGGTGGTGGGACGCTTCGGCGACCGGGTCGACCAGCAGCGGACGGAACTGGCCGACGCCGCCCGCACCGCGCGTGATGCGCTCGCGACCTTGCGGGTCGCCCCGGACCTGCTCGGCGGTGACGGACCCCGTCGGTACCTCGTCCTGTTCGCGAACCCGGCCGAATCACGTGGTCTGGGTGGTTTCATCGCGGCGTGGGCGCTCATCGAAACCGACGACGGTCACATCGAACTCACCCGGCACGGGAACATCGACGATCTCAATCGGGCGGGTGACTGGCACGACCGCCACATCACCGGAGAGGACGACTACCGCTCGCGCTACACCATGCTCCGACCGACCCGGTATCTGCAGAACATCTCCGCATCACCGGACTTCCCGACCGTCGCACGGGTCGCGGCGCAGTTGTTCCCCCAGGTCGGTGGTCCGGAGCTCGACGGTGTGCTGTACGTCGATCCGATCGCGTTGGCCGCGATGCTGGAGCTGACCGGACCGATCGACGTCGACGGTGTCCCCGTCCGGCTCGACTCGACCAACGCGGCGGAGTTCTTGATGCACGACCAGTATTCGCTCTACGTGCGACGCAACGAGGAACGCAAGGACCGGCTGTCCGATGTCGCCGAAGCGACCTTCGACGCGCTCACCAGCGGCGAGCTCCCGACCGTCGGGCGGATCACCGAGGTGCTCGGGCCGATGGTCGGCCAACGACGGCTGCTGTTCCGGCCCGTCGATCCCGGCGTCCGTGCACCGTTGCAGAACATGGGACTCACCGGCACGTTCCCATCACCGGACGGCTCGGATCTGCTTTCGGTCCGCACGTCGAACGCGTCGGCGAACAAGGCGGACTGGTACCTCGACCAGATCACCCGATACCGCGTCCGGTACGACCCGGCCACCGGTTCGACAACCGCCACGGCGACGATCAACTTCCTCAACCGGGCCCCGACCTCCGGGGAACCCGACTACGTGCTCGGGAACCAGGACAGCCGCGTCGACCCGACCCGGGGGCGACCGTACGGCTCGAACACCGTGGCCTTCAGCATCTACTCGGCCCTGCGACCCACCGGAGTCACCATCGACGGGGTCGACGCGGGAATCCAGATCGAACACGAGCTGGGCTTCTTCGTCGCGAGCCAGACCGTGACCGTGCGCGCGGGCGAACAGGTCCGGATCGATCTGCAACTCGAGGGCGATCTGGCGCCCGGACAGGACTACGAACTGGTGATCGACCACCAACCGAGCGCGAACGACCAGCTCTCGGTGATCACCGTGGAGGGTCCCGGCGCGTCGGTCACCGAGGAAGTCGTCACCGGAGCGGGGACCCGACGTCTGTCGGTGCCGACGTCCGGTCCGGGCCGGTCGGGAGCAGCACGTTCGGGTTCATGATCCGGTGCGGGTCGAACGCCCGTTTCAGCCGGGCCCGCAGGTTCCGTTCCGCGGCGTCCTCGGTGCGGTCCACCCACGCCAGTTTCGCCGTGCCGATCCCGTGTTCGGCACTGATGGAACCGCCCATGTCGACGACCAGGCCCAACACGGCGTCGTCCACGCGGTCGTCGCCATCTGCGGGGCCGGTCACGTTGACGTGCACGCTCGCCTCACCGCCGTGGCCGAACAGCCACACCGCGGCATCCGGGTCGGCGGCGGCGACCACCCCGGGTATCGCTTCGACGAACTCGGCGAGGAAACCGGCGGGGACGGCGACGTCCAGTTTGTGCGGGTGCCCGATCGTGGCGATCGCCTCGGTGTGTCGTTCCCGGTAGCGCCACAGGCGTTCCCGACCCGTCGAATCCTCGGCGACGGCGACGTCGGAGACCCCGGTGAGCGACTCGACCGCCTCGGCCAACTCGGCGGTGCGGTCGTTGGTGTCGGCGACCTCGACGAGCACGTAACCACCGGCGGTTTCGGCGAACGGTGGCGACCACGAGAACGCACGGCACACCAGCTCGAGCCCGTCGGCGAAGAACAGCTCGGCGGACTCCACCGACGGCAGCACCCCGCGCAACGACTCGACGGCCACCGCGGCGTCCCGTGGTTCGGCGAACCGCAACAGGGCGGTGGTGCGCGCCGGGAAGTCGTTGACCAGCCGGACCCGCACCGCCGTGATGACCCCCAGGGTCCCTTCGCTGCCGCAGAACAACCCGGGCAGGTGGTAGCCGGTGTTGTCCCGCAGGGTGGCCCGTCCCGTCGGGTGGACCGCCCCGATACCGTCGACGAACGCCACGCCGGTGACCTGGGCCCGGGTGGTGCCGTACCGCAGGACCCGCAAGCCACCGGCGTTGGTGGCCACGGTCCCGCCGATGGTCGCCGAGTCGCGGCTGGCGATGTCCACCCCGTAGCGCCATCCGGCGTCGCGCGCGGCCTGTTGCACCACCGCCAGTGGCGTTCCCGCGGCGGCGGTCAACGTGCCGGTCCGGGCGTCGACCGATTCGATCCCCGTCAACCGCCCGGTCGACAACACGATCTCCCCCGCCAACGGTACCGATCCGCCGACCAACCCGGTGTTGCCACCCTGGGGGACGATCGCGATGCCGTCCCGGGCACACAGCGCGACGACCGCAGCGACCTCGTCGACGGTCCCGGGGCGGATCACGGTCGCGTGGTCGACCCCGAAACGGCCCGTCCAATCGTGACGATGACCGACGGTGCGTTCGTCGTCGGTGAGCACGTCGGGCGCCCCCACGACCTCACGCAGATCATCGAGGAACCGTTCGCCCGGCAACGTCACGACCGTCGCGTCCTCGGCCGACCCGAAGGTCGGTGTCGGGCCGCGCTCAGGGCCGGCGACCGCCGAAGTTCAACAACTGCGTCTGGACGTCGGCGTCACCCGCCGGGGTGATCTTTTCGGCGAAGAAACCCGGCATGCGGATCTTGTCGTCGATCGGTGCCATCAGCTCGAGCTGTTCGACGCACAGTTGGTCACCGAGGGTCTCGTCCTGGCCGGTCGCCCGCGCAAGATCCCAGGTGTGGAACAGCGCGTCGCCGCACAACAGACCACCGATGATCCCCTCGAAGGTGGTCTCCCCGAACGGGGACTGCACCTTGGTCGTGGCCGTCTCCGGGTCGGACAACGCGGCGACGACCGCCGCGGTGGCGGTTTCCCATGCGGCGACCAGGTCGTCACCCTCACCGGGTGCCTCGTGGGTCTGACCGATCATCGACAACATCATGTGGTGGGTGCCGACCAGATGGCCGACCAGGTCACGCACGTCCCATTCCTCACAGGGCGTGGTGTTGGCCCACTGGTCGTCGGTGACGGCGCGTACACGGGTGGTGAAGCCGTCGGCGATGGGTCGGTAACGTTCGATCGCGGTTCTCATCGGTTCCGACCCTACCGGCACGCAACCGCACCCTGCACGGGGGTCGGAACCCACCGCCTATCGTCGTGACCATGACCGTCGCACCCGTCACGAACGGCCGCCTGACCGACGTCGCCGGGGTCGCGGTCGGTCACTGGACGGACCCGGTGGCCCGCACGGGATGCACCGTGGTGATCCTGCCCGAGGGGACGGTCGGGTCCGGCGAGATCCGGGGCGGTGGACCGGCGTCCCGGGAGTTCGGGCTGTTGGGGCTCAACCGGCACGTCACGACCGTCGACGCCGTGGTGCTCTCGGGTGGCTCGGCCTACGGACTGGCGACCGCGGACGGGGTGATGGGGTTCCTGGAGGAAGCCGGCCGCGGCTACGAGACCCGGGTCGCCCGGGTGCCGATCGTGCCCACGATGTGCGTGTTCGACCTCGGCGTGGGCGACGCCGACGTGCGGCCCGGTGCCGCCGAGGGGCGCGCCGCGGCCGAATCAGCCGGTATCGACGGACACGAGGTCGGCGCGGTCGGGGCCGGGACGGGCTGCACGTTCGCGAAGGTCCGGGGGATCGACGACGCACTCGACGGCGGGCTCGTGGCCGCATCGGCCACCGTGGGACGCACGAC
>CAZVFF010000051.1:0-11473 GCA_964626395.1 uncultured Iamiaceae bacterium
CGTCGTCGACGTAGACGTAGTCCCGGGTCTGGGAACCGTCGCCGTAGATCACACACGCATCGTCCGCCAGCAGACGGTTCGCGAAGATCGCCACCACACCGGCCTCACCGTGGGGGTCCTGACGGGGTCCGTACACGTTCGCGAGCGCCAACGACGTGAACTCGAGCGCGTGCAGTTCCCGGTAGGCGGCCAGGTAGTCGCTGAGCGCCTTCTTGGCGACCCCGTAGGGCGACAACGGCACCTGGGGGTGGGCTTCGGTGACGGGGAAGTCGGCGTCGGCGACCTCGCCGTAGATCGTGCCACCGCTGGAGGCGAACACGACCTTGGCGGCGCCGCAGGCACGGGCGGCTTCGAGCACGTTCAACCCGCCCATGATGTTGATGTCGGCGTCACGCAACGGGTCGGCGACCGAGACCCGCACGTCGATCTGGGCGGCCAGGTGGAACACCACCTCGGGTTCGCGGTGCGCGAACAGCGCCCCGATGCCCGGGTCGCGCACGTCGATCCGGTGGAAGGTGACCCGTCCCTGACCGAACTCGCGGGCGTCCGCGAGGTTCTCCAGACGACCCGACGACAGGTCGTCGACCACGTCGACGCTGTGGCCGTCGGCGAGCAACCGGTCGACCAGGTTGGATCCGATGAACCCGGCACCGCCGGTGACCAGCGTGTGCATCACACGACCTCGGGGCGGCGACCCGCGTCGAGGTGTTCACCGGGTTCCACGACGCCTTCCAGACCGACCACCGAATCGTTCCGCAGCGTCGCACCGGCCCCGATCCGGGCGCCGGGACCGACGATCGAGGCGTCGACCACCGCGCCGTCGCCGATCATGGCCCCGGCCATGACGACCGAGTCGGTCACGGTCGCACCGGCCCCGATCGCGACGCCCTCGCCGACGACCGACCGGTGCACCTCGGCCTCGTCGGAGATCGCCACCTGCGGGTGGATCCCCGCGAGCGGCGCGCCGCGCACCCCGTCGATCAGGTCCAGTTGGGCCCGCCGGTAGTTGGTCGGTGTGCCGGTGTCGATCCAGTACGTGTCGCCGGTGAAGGCGAACAGGCGGCCGCCGTCGACCAGTGACGGGAACGTCTCCCGTTCGATCGACACCCGCCGCGACGGGTCGATGCCGTCGATCACCTCGGGTTCGAGCACGTAGGTGCCGGCGTTGATCGCGTTCGTCGGCGCGGTGCCCGGTTCGGGTTTCTCCACGAAGGCCAGGACGCGGCCGTCGTCGTCGGTGGGTACGACCCCGAACGCGGAGGGGTCCTCCACCCGGTGCAACGCGATCGTCGCCGTCGCGCCGGCGGCGTCGTGGCGGCGGATCAGCTCGGTGATGTCCAGGTCGGTGAGCACGTCACCGTTGCAGACCACGACCCGTTCGTCGATCCCGGCTTCGGCGGCCGCGAACCGGATCGCGCCCGCGGTGTCGAGCGGTTCGGGTTCGATCGCGTAGGTCAGGCGCACCGGACCGTGGCGGGAACCCGGGTAGGCCTCCCGGAACGCGTCGGGGCGGTAGCCCAGGCTCAGCACCGCCTCGTCGACGCCGTGTTCGGCCAGGTGTTCCAGGACCAGCTCGATCATCGGCCGGTTGACGATCGGGAGCATCTGTTTGGGGATGGAGTCGGTCAACGGTTTCAGACGGGTTCCGAAACCGCCGACGAGCACGATGGCACGGGTCACGACCCCCGACGCTACCAAGTCGCCACCCCCGGCTCGGGGAGCCGACGTGATACCTCAGGAGTTCTCGTCGACCAGTTCGGCGAACAGTTCGGCGTAGCGGGCCGCGACCGCGGTGGGCGACGCCCACCCCTCGACCCACTCCCGTCCGGCGGCACCCATCCGTCGGGCCCGGTCCGGGTTCGCGATCAGGGTCCGCAGCGCCGCGATGAACGCGGCCGGGTCGTCGGGCGGCACCGCGATACCGGCCCCCGACGCTTCGGCGACCCGGTCGATCTCGGTGCCCGGGTCGACCGACGCGACGAACGGGCGGCCCGCCGCCAGGATCGAGTAGGTCTTCGACGGGACGCTCGCCGACGCCAGGCCCGCCCGCAGCGGCACCAGGTGGACGTCGCCCGCCGCGAGCACCTCGGCCAGGCGTTCGGCGGGCTGGTAGTCGACGAACACGACGTTGTCGAGCCCGGCAGCGTCGCGTTCCAGTTCCGCGCGAGCCGATCCCTCACCGTTGACGACGAACACGACCGAATCGTCACCGTGGAAGTCGCGTGCGGCGGCCACCACCAGATCGAGGGACTGGGAATGGCCGACGTTTCCGGCGTAGAGCACGACCGTGCGATCCCCCAGTTCGTGATCGACCCGGTACGGGTTCATCCGGTCCGCCGGTGCGACACGTGCGGTGTCCACGAAGTTCGGGATGACCCGCACGCGCCCGTCGGGGTCGCCGTCGAGTTTCGCGGCCACGTTCGCGCGCAGGTCGTCGCTCAGTACGGTCACGGCGTCGGCACGCCGGTACACGGCCCGTTCGGCCCAGCGGGCGGCGCGGATGACCCGGTCGTTGCGCATGACCCCCAGTTCGATCGCGACGTCGGGGAAGATGTCCTGCACGTTGAACACGAACGGGATCCGCCGGGCCGCGGCGACCGCGGCGCCGGCCATGCCGAGGGTCAGCGGCGGCGACATGGCCAGCACCACGTCGGGACGGCTCGCGTCGAAGGCGGCGGTCAACCCGGCGAGCGCGGTGAAACCCGCGAAACCCGCGGCACGGCCCAGCAGGTTCGCCTTGTCGCCCGGGAACGGGTGGACCCGGGAGATCGTGCCCCAGGGGGCGTCCGCGTGGTGCACGACGGTTCCCCGCCAGTCCGCCTCGACCCGGTGGTGTTCGTACCAGGGCACCGAGGTGACCAGGTGCAACCGGTGACCGGCCGCGCCCAACTCGTCGGCGATGCTGGTCATGATCACCCCGGTGGGGGCGGTGTCGGGCGCGAAGTGCGGACACACGACGAGGATCCTCACCGGGGGCCTCCCCCGGCGACGGCCCGCCGGTACGCGTCGACGAGCAACGGTGTCGTGCGTCTCCAGTCGAAGTGCGCCAACCGTTTCCTCCTCCGTTCGCTCCGGTCGCCCGCGGCGCCGTCCAATTCGGCCCCGATCGCGTCGGTCCAGCCTTCCACGTCGTCGGGGTCGACCAGCGTCCCGGCGTCGCCGAGGACCTCGGGCAGTGCGCCGGCCCGGGCGGCGACCACCGGCCGGTCCGCTCCGAGCGCCTCCAGCACCGGCAGGCCGAAGCCCTCGTAGCGGGACGGGAACGCCACGACGTCGGCTCCGGTGAGCAGGCCGGCCAGTTCGACGTCGGAGACCCGGCCCACACGGCGTACACGGTCGCCGATCCCGGACCGTTCGACCGCGACCGCGACGTCCCGTTCGGCGGGGCCGACACCGCCGGCCAACACGAGTCGTGCATCGGTGTCCAGGCGGGCGAACGCCTCGACGAGCGTGCGGTGGTTCTTGTGGGGGTACGTGATCGCCGGGTACAGCACATAGGGGTTCCCCAGGCCGAACCGGCGGCGGGCCAGGTCGGCGTCGCCGACGGTGCGCGGGTCACCGGTGGCGGTCGACAGATCCAGACTGTGCGGGATCACCACGACACGGTCCGGGTCGACGTCGAGGAGCTCGACGACGCGCTCGCGCACGAACCCCGACGGCACCGCGATGATCCGCGCGGCCGCGACCGAACGCGGCAGCATCGCACCCAACCAACGTTTCTTGACCGACCGGAACGCCGACCCGGTCTCGAGCGGTTGCACGTCGTGGATGGTCAGCACCGTCGGGCTCCGCAGTCCCGGAGGTACGACGCCCCCGTAGCAGTGGACGACGTCGACCGAGTCGCGGCGCGTCGCGAGCGGCAACCAGGTCGACTCGACCAGGACACGGGGACCGGGCGACCCGCCGGGGACGGCGACGGTGACGGTGGGCACCGTGGCGGCCAGTTCGGGGTGGGCGTCCACGAACGCGGGCTGTGCGTACAACGACACCGCGACCCGGTCCGCGGCGTGCGCGGCGAGTGCGGCGATCGTGGCCGTCGCCGCGGGTTCGGTCCCCCCGACGATTCCCGGGCGCAGCCACAGCAGGTTCATCCCCACCCGGAGTCGGTCGTTCACCGGCCGATCACCTCCCGGTAGGCGTCCATGGTGGCCCGGGCGTTTCGTTCCCAGCTCAACGTCGCGGCGCGCTGTCGCCCGGCGGCGGCCAGCCCGGTGGCCAGGTCATGGTCGCCCAGGACCCGACCCAGGGCGTCGGCGATCGCATCGTCGTCGCCGGGGTCGACGCACAGCCCGGCATCGGCGACGACCTCGGCGAGCGAGGTGTCCTGCGAGGTCACCACCGGGGTGCCCACCGCCATCGCCTCGGCCACCGGCAGGCCGAAACCCTCCCACAGACTCGGGTAGCAGAACACCGCGGCGCCGGCCAGCAGGGCCCATTTCTCGGTTTCGGTCACGAACCCGACCCGGCGGACACGTGCCGAGCCGGGCACGTCGTCGTCGCCCCAACCGTCACCCCCGGCGAGCACGACGGTGACGTCGTCGGGCAACCGGTCCGCGACCCGTGCCAGCGCGGCGATGTTCTTGCGGGGTTCCGCGGTACCCAGGTGCAGCACGTAGCGGCCCCGGAGGCCGAACCGGTCCCGCACGGTGGTGACCCGGGCCGGGTCGACCGTGGGTGCGTCGACGCCGAGGGGGACGACCCGGGTGCGAGCCGGGTCGATGCCGGCGTCCACGGCGTCGGCACGGGTGGCTTCCGACGAGCACAGCACCAGCGACGCGTCGCGCCGCATCCGGGTCACGGCAGCGGTGAAGAAGCGCAGGCCGTTTCGGGTGAACCAGTCCGGATACCGCAGGAACGCCAGGTCGTGCAGGGTCGCCACGATCGGCACCGTCGCCGGAGGCATCGCGAAACCGGTGACGTGGATCGCGTCGACCGGCCCGGTGGCCCGTTCCACGGGTGGTCGACCGAACCGGTGCCAGGCCTCGTACAACGCCAACCTCGGCAACGGGAGCATCGCCACGGGGATCGACGGCACCCACGGTCGTGGCGGGTCGAACCGGTGCCGTGCGGCCACACCGACCAGTTCGACCCCACCCCCGGCGTGCAACGCCCGGGTCGTCTCCAACGCGGCGCGTGCGGTCCCCCCGGGCACCCGGTGCCAGCACTGTTCGAGGGTGACGGCGACCCGCGGCGGTGTGGTGTCGCGATCCATGTCGGGTGCGATTCTTCCACGCCCGCCCCGGCGCGCCGAACGACGACGGGGCCGGCACCGGCCCGACGGTACGCTTGTGCCCCATGTCGAACTTCTTCTCCCAACGCCGTGTCCTCGTCACCGGCGGTTCGGGTTTCCTCGGTTCGGCCGTGCTGGCACGCCTCGCGGACGCCGGCGCGGGCGACGTCATCGCCCCGCGTAGCGCCGAGTACGACCTGACCGACCGGGCCGCCACGACCGCGATGTTCGACGCCCACGAACCCGATCTGGTGATCCACCTCGCCGCCCGGGTCGGCGGGATCGGCGCCAACCAGGTCCACCCGGCCGAGCTGTACCTGGACAACCTGCTGATGGGCACCTACGTGATCGACGAGGCCCGCCGGCGCGGCACCCCCAAGACCGTCGTGGTGGGCACGATCTGTTCGTACCCGAAGTTCACGCCGGTGCCGTTCTCCGAGGAGTCGCTGTTCCAGGGCTACCCCGAGGAGACCAACGCCCCCTACGGCATCGCCAAGCTCGCGCAACTCGTGCAGCTGCAGTCGAACCGGGACCAGTTCGGCCAGAACGGGATCTACCTGATGCCCACGAACCTGTACGGCCCCGGCGACAAGTTCCACCCCGACGTGTCCCACGTGATCCCCGCGTTGATCAAGAAGTGCGTCGACGCGATCGAGTCGAACGCGGACCGGATCGAGGTGTGGGGAACCGGTTCGGCCAGCCGGGAGTTCCTGTACGTCGACGACGCCGCCGAGGGCATCGTGTTGGCCGCCGAGCACTACGACGGCGCCGACCCGGTGAACCTGGGCGCGAACCACGAGATGCCGATCCGCGAACTGGTCGGCCACGTCACCGCCGCCACCGGGTTCACCGGTGAGGTCGTCTGGGACACCTCCAAACCCGACGGCCAACCCCGCCGACGGGTCGACGCGTCGCGGGCCGCGGCGGCGTTCGGCTTCCGCGCCCCGACCGCGTTCGCGGACGGTCTGACGCGCACCGTCGAGTGGTACCTGGCCAACCGACAGGTCGCGGAATCCCGCGACCACTGAGCGCCGCGGACCCCGCGGGTCGGTCAGCGTCCCGGGCGGCCCAACACGTCCACGGCGAAACCCAACCGGCGCAACGCAGCGGCGTCGAGCAGGTTCCGGGCGTCGACGATGGCGGGTGTGGCCATCGTCTCGCTGATCCGTTCGAAATCGACCCAACGGAACTCGTTCCATTCGGTCAGCACCGCCAGGACGTCCGCGCTCTCGCACGCAGCGTACGGGTCGGTGGACACGTCGATGCCCTCCCGTGGCGCGTCGGTGACCATCGGGTCGTAGGCACGGACCTTCGCCCCGGCACCCAGCAGCCGGTCGATGATCTCCAGAGACGGCGAATCACGCAGGTCGTCGGTGAGCGCTTTGAAGGTGAGTCCCCACACGGCGACGGTGCGGCCCGACAGGTTCCCGTCGAAGGCGGCACCGATCCTGGTCACGACGTGGTCGAACTGGGCGTCGTTGGTGTCGATCGCCGCCTGCAGCAGCGGGAACTCGACGGCATGGTCGTCGGCGATCTTCACCAGGGCGTGGGAATCCTTCGGGAAACACGATCCGCCCCAGCCCGGACCGGGTTGCAGGAAACGGCTGCCGATGCGCTTGTCGTAGCCCATGCCCAGGGTCACGTCGGCCACGTCCGCGCCGACCGCGTCGCACAGCCGGGCGATGGCGTTCACGTACGACACCTTGGTGGCCAGGAACGCGTTCGACGCGTACTTGATCATCTCGGCCGAGGCGGCGTCGGTGACCAGCACGGGCGCGCCCAGCGGGGCGTAGGCCTCGGCGAGCCGTACCGCGGCGGCCTGGTCGTCGGAGCCGACCACCACGCGGTCCGGTTTGAGAAAGTCGGTCACCGCGGTGCCTTCACGCAGGAATTCGGGGTTGGACACCACCGACACGTCCTGGCGTCCGATCACCTCGGCGACCGCGCCGGCGGTCCCGACCGGGACGGTGGACTTGTTCACGACGATCGCGTGGGAATCCAGGTGCGCGCCGATGACGCCCGCGGCGGCCAGCACGTAACTCAGATCCGCGGCGCCGTCCCCGCCCTGGGGGGTGGGCAGGCACAGGAACACGAACTCCGCGCCGCGCACCGCGGCCACCGTGTCGGTGGTGAAGGACAGCCGTTGTGCGTCGAGTCCTTCGCGGATGAGCTCCTCGAGCCCCGCTTCGTGGATGGGTGCCTCACCGCGTTCGAGGCGTTCGACCTTGTCCACGTCGATGTCGACGCACCGGACCGTGTGGCCGAGATGGGCCAGACAGACCCCGGTGGTGAGGCCCACGTAGCCGGTGCCGATGACCGTGATCTCATTCGCCATACGGCAGCGAACTCTACCGTGCGGGCCACCACCGTGAGCACCTCAACCGCACTTGACGCCCGGAGGGGTCGGGCCGGGCAGGAAACCCGGGATCGTGGTCGTCGTGGTCGCCGCGGGCAGCGTGGTGGTCGTCGTGGTGCTCTCCGGTGCCGGGGCGATCGTCGTCTCCGGAACGGGCGGGTCGGGGATCTCGTCGGCGTCGCGGGCCTCGGCGAGCACCCCCTCGAAGGACGTCCCGGTGATCACCATCACCTCGGAACCGGCGATGATGCCGGTCCGGTCGACGGCCTCGAAGACCACGTCCGATTCCAGGTGCCGTGCCAACGCCACCGCGTCGTCCTCGGCACCGGTCGTGTACCGGATGATCGAAGCGCCGTCGGTCACCCCGAGTTCGTCCGACGGGGTGCCCACGGAGAACCCGACCTTCTCCAGCGCCCTGGTCACGTTGGTGGCCTCGTCGGGCCGGCCGGTCCCGTTGCGTACCAGAACCGTGATCGACCGGAGTTCCGGGTCCGCCCGGGTCGCGAGGCCCTGGAACGGGGCGAGCACCGCCTCGGCCTCGGGCATCCGGGGTTCGAGCACGGCCGCACCGTTGATGTCGAGTCCCACGACCGGCATCTGGGTGGTGACCAGTTCGTCGGGTTCGAAGTTGCGGAACGTGCGCCCCAACTCGAGCAGCTTGCCGGCGCTGAGCAGGTCGTCCATCTGCACCGATGTCACGCCGGTGTCCACGAGCTCACGGAGCACCAGCGGGTCGCGCACACCCTTGGAGATCGCCCGGGCGAGCACACGCCGCACGAAGTCCTGCTGGCGTTGGATGCGGCCGAAGTCGTTGCCGTTGTCGTCGACCCAGGTGTCCGGGTCGCCGGGTACGGCCTGGTACTGCATGTGTCGGCTGCGTGCGTAGGCGAGCGCGTGCGGCGGGTCGAGGGTGTAGCAACCCGGGCCGGGGATCTCGATCGCGGTGTGGGCGCGACCGTCGGACGGGTCGAAGTCGCGGATCCCGGTGGGGAAGTAGATCGGCACGCCGTCGATCGCCTCGATCAGGCCCTGGAAACCGGCGAAGTCGATCTCCAGGTAGTGGTGGATGGGGATGTCGAAGTTCTCCTCGATCGTCCGGATGAGGATCTCCGGGCCAGAGGTGCCCTCCCCACCGAGCGCGAGCGCGGTGTTGATGCGCTGTCGGGTGCCCTGGCCGGCGATCGTCACCCACAGGTCGCGTTGCAGTGACAGCAACTCGGCGGTCTGCTCACCCGGGTCGACGTGCAGGATCATGATCGTGTCGCCCCGACTGCCGGTGACCTCCCCGCGGCCCTGTCGGGCCGGGTCGTCGTCGTCGAGGCCCTCGTCGCTGTCGGTCCCCACGATCAGGAAGTTCTGTGGCGCACCCGGCGTCGGGTCCGATTCGGTGAGGGTCCCCGACAACGCGAGCCGCTTCACGTCCGACAGGCGGTCGTTCACGTAGCCGAGTACCGCGGCCGCACCCAACGCCAGGATGATCACGAGCGCGTTGAAACCGATCAGCAGACGTTGGGGCCAGGAACGGCGTGCGCGGGTCTGTCCTGCCATCGGCGGGGAACGCTACCGGGTCCGGTGTGAGGATGGTGTCAAGCCAGACCGAGGGACCGGGCGACCACCAGGCGCTGCACCTCGGAGGTGCCCTCGCCGATCTCGAGGATCTTGGCGTCCCGGTACTGCCGTGCCACCGGGGTGGTGTTGATGAACCCGGTACCCCCGAAGATCTGTGTCGCCATGCGGGTGGCGGTCACCGCCGATTCGGTGGCGACCAGCTTCGCGACGGCGGCCTCGGTCTTGAACGGTCGACCCGCGTCCTTGAGGGCCGCGGCCCGGTAGGTGAGCAGCGACGCCGCGTCCAACATGGCCTTCATGTCGGCGCATTTGAACGACACGGCCTGGAACGAGCCGATGTTCGTGCCGAACGCGTTGCGGTCCTTCGCGTAAGCGACCGATTCCTCCAGACAACACCGGATGACCCCGACGGCGATCGCGGCCAGGGCCACCCGACCGTCGTCGAGGATCGACAGGAACTGGGCGAACCCGCGTCCCCGTTCTCCCAGCAGGTTGCCCGCCGGCACGCGACAGTCGTCGAAGCCGAGCGGGTGCGTGTCCGAGGCGTGCCAGCCCATCTTGTCGTACTCGGGGCCCACCTCGAACCCGGGGGTGCCCGCGGGCACGATGATCGTCGAGATCTCGGGCCCGCCCGCACCACCGGGTTCGTCGGTACGGGCGGTGACGGTCACCAGCGAGGTGATCGGCGTGCCCGAGTTGGTGATGAACTCCTTGGAGCCGTTCAGCACCCACTCGTCGGCGGCCGTGTCGAGCACCGCACGGGTCCGGGTGGCTCCGGCGTCGGATCCGGCTTCGGGTTCGGTGAGCCCGAAACCCGCCAGGGCACGGCCGGCGACCAGGTCGGGTAACCATCGGGCGCGTTGTTCTCCGGTGCCGAACGTGGCGATCGGGTTGACACCCAGACCGACCCCGGCCTCCAGGGTCGCCGCGACGGACTGGTCGACGCGCCCCAGTTCCTCCAGCGCGAGGCAGAACGTCGTGAAATCCGCGCCGGCACCGCCGTACTCGGGGTCGGACAGCAGCCCGAACAGACCCAGTTCGCCCATGGCGAGCACCGTGTCGACCGGGAAGGTCCGTTCCCGATCCCAACGGTGGGCGTGCGGGGCGATCTCGGCTTCGGCGAACTCGCGCACCACACGACGGAACGCTTCCTGTTCATCGGTGAAGTCGAACATCGGCGCAGTCTAGGGAACCACCGAACGCGAGCGTCGACTCGGGTTCTCAGCGCCGGGTGGCGTCGCGCAGGTGGACCACGTCGCCGGCGGCGACCACCCGTTCGGTGCCGTCATCCCGTTCCACGACCAGCCGTCCGGCGTCGTCGACGTCGACGGCGACGCCTTCGATGTCGCGGGCACCCAGGTCGACCCGGACCCGACGTCCGATCGTCACGCACCGCTCACGCCACGCGGCGAGCACCGCCGCCGGGTCGTTCCCGAGGCGCGTGTACCACCCGTCGAAGGCCACGAGCAGTGCTTCGAGGGTCGCGTCCACCTCGACGGGCCGGTCGGTCAGTTCGGCGAGCGCGACCCGCCGTGCCGCGACCTCGGCGGGCAGCCCGTCACACGCCGCGACGTTCAACCCGATCCCCAGGGCCACCGCGGCACGTCCGCCGTGGCCGTGGTGCGGTGGACCGTCGGCGGCGCGTGTGGCCCATTCGGCTTCGGCGAGGATGCCGGCGATCTTGCGTTCGGGTCCCGGGCCGGGGCGGTCGGGGTCGTCGGTGACGATCACGTCGTTGGGCCACTTGATCCCCAGGGTGTGCACACCGAAGGCCGATGCGGTGTCCGCCACGGCGAGCGCGGCGGCGGGGATCACCAACCCGGTGAGCGCCGCGCCGGGCCGCAACAGGATCGAACACAACAACCCCGAACCGGGCGGTGCCACCCAGGCGCGTCCGTGGCGGCCCCGGCCGGCGGTCTGGGTCGCCGCGACCACGACCACCCCTTCGGGTTCGCCGTTCCGGGCGAGCGCGAGCACATCCGCGTTCGTCGAGCCGGTCTCGTCGACCCGTCGGATGTCGGTGAATCGGTGCGGTGCATTCACGATGATCCCGATCACCTTTCCACATCGCGCCCGACCCGGACGTGTCGGCGGTCACCCCGGTGGTTGGCATTGTCGGCCCTCCGCACGGCACCATTGGATGTGCTCAAAAAGATCCTGATCGCAAACCGTGGGGAAATCGCCGTCCGGGTCGTCCGGGCCTGCAGGGAGATGGGGGTGACCTCGGTCGCGGTCTATTCGGACCTGGACCGGGACGCGTTGCACGTCCGGCTGGCCGACGAGGCGTACGCCCTGGGCGGGGCGACACCGGGCGACAC